>CAJJDJ010000138.1 GCA_905182825.1 Thiotrichaceae bacterium UBA7359 | reverse complement strand
TTTAGAAGAAAGATATGTACTTCCCATCCCGTGAGAGTTTTTAAGAAGTGTCTTACTCGAGAAATAACTGCCAACAGTACAGACAACAAATTCTGATTCCTCAGGACTTTGATGGACTGTTATATGTTTAAGTCATTGATTCTATTGGCTGGGGGTAGAGGATTCGAACCTCTACTGACGGAGTCAGAGTCCATAGTCCTACCATTAGACGAACCCCCAATTTATACCGAATTAGTATTTTAGTAATAGGTTTCATTTTGCACTATTGGCGAAACTATTTGTAATGATTACAATATATTCAAACCAGAGTAACGATTGCCTTATCGATAATCATGCACGTTCCAATGATGGATAACGACGGTGAAACTCACCTTATGAATAAATAAAACGTAATATCAACGTTTTGAGTATTGAGGGCGTTTGCGGGCTTTGTGTAAACCGACCTTTTTGCGTTCCACTTCGCGCGCATCACGAGTGACAAAACCTGCTTGTCTTAATGGTTTTCGTA
The DNA here is from genome assembly GCA_905182825.1 of Thiotrichaceae bacterium UBA7359. Taxonomy (GTDB): domain Bacteria; phylum Pseudomonadota; class Gammaproteobacteria; order Eutrophobiales; family Eutrophobiaceae; genus UBA7359. The sequence continues at coordinate 10,468 of CAJJDJ010000138.1, read as the reverse complement.
GTGTTTCATCATATTCCATTAAAGCACGAGTGATACCATGTCTTATTGCCCCTGCTTGTCCGGAAATTCCACCACCTGTAACAGTAATGTTGAAATCAAATTGGTCCAACATATCGACTGTCTGTAATGGTTGACGAACAATCATTCGGCCAGTTTCACGTCCGAAATATTGATCAAGAGTACGATTATTGATTGTAATTTCACCAGATCCGCGTTTTAAAAATACGCGTGCGGCTGAACTTTTGCGTCTTCCAGTGCTATAATAAACGTCTGACATCCCTTAAATCTCCAGTACTTGCGGTTGTTGAGCTGAATGCTGATGTTGAGCACCAGGGTAAACTTTGAGTTTACGATACATATCTCGACCCAATGGACCCTTTGGCAGCATACCTTTCACGGCTTTTTCAATGACTTGCTCAGGTTTTTTTGCAATCAATTTCTCAAAACTGATTGATTTGATACCACCCGGAAAACCTGTGTGATGGTAATATATCTTGTCTTTTCGTTTGTTTCCGGTCACCTGGACATCTTTTGCATTAATGACGACAATATAATCACCAGTGTCCATATGTGGAGTGTACTCAGCTTTATGTTTACCTCGTAAGCGACGTGCAATTTCAGTTGCTAAACGACCTAAGGTCTTACCTGAAGCATCGACGATGAACCAATCATGCTTAATATCAGCTGGTGTTGCAGAGAAAGTTTTCATGCTAATTCCTAGAAATCGGGTAACCCGGGTAAAAAAGAGATGGAATAGTACGGATTGACCTTTGACCTGTCAATATTATCCGGGTGATATTATCATCCAATATGGTTTAATAGCTGAGTCTTTATAGAAAGATAACTTTTAAGCACGACAACTATAACAAATCAGGACATTTAAAGTAACTAGAATAATAATGAAGCCAAGAGAATATAGCGCACTTGATCGTGGCATAATGGTACTGGATTCTGTCCTTAGTGGCATTATCAAAGTAAGTCCGGGTCGAGAAAAAAGGCTCTATCCGGGAGCATCTCATTCTGAGACTAATCTTGATGCTAATGAAAAGAGACATGTCTCAGGTTTGATGCGTGTAAATCATGCTGGGGAAATTGCGGCACAGGGGTTGTATAAGGCTCAATCTTTTATTGTTAAAGATGAGAAACTAAAAAAAGCAATGCAACAATCTGCTGATGAGGAAATGGATCATCTTGAATGGTGTGAATTAAGACTAAATGAACTGGGAGAGCATCCTAGCTACCTTGGCCCAATCTGGTATTTAGGTTCGTTTGGTATGGGTGTCGTTGCTGGTTGTTTTGGTGACAAATGGAACCTAGGTTTTTTGGCTGAAACGGAATATCAGGTAGTGACTCATCTCGATGAACACATAAAACAATTACCTATGAATGACAACCGTAGTCGTTCTATTTTAGAGAAAATGCGTGAAGATGAATTGCATCATGCAACGGCCGCCGAAATTGCAGGTGCAAACGTATTACCTAAGGCAGTGAAGGTATTAATGACTCTGACCTCTAAAATAATGACTAAGACTGCCTATAGATTTTAATTTTTTTAATAATAATTGACTGACCATAATTTTTCATTGATCAATCATGAACTATGGAATGGCTTAGATAGGTGTTATATAGAACCACGGCTAACAAAGTATTAATGTTTAAGGGTGAATTCCAACCGGGATGATGTGAAGAAAAAAAATATAAATGTTTGGGGTGTGTTGAGAATGCGCGTGATAAAGCATGAAGAAGTGCAACCGACCAAAAGTTAAGTGTACAAAATATATTTAAGGCGAGCATCATCATCTTGACTCTTTTTGCGTGTCAAATTTTAAAAAATGTAATGAACTTTTCTAAAACATAACTTCCTAATAATAAAACAAGAACGGATTATCATGATGATGAATTACTTTTCTAGGCCACATATACAATTATTTCTTATTGCATTTTATTTATTAGCGACTTCAGCGAACGCAGCACTGCCACAAGCTTTAAGTGGAAAAGAAATGCCCAGTCTTGCACCTATGTTGGATGGAGTTACCCCTGCAGTAGTCAACATTGCAACTGAAGGACGTATCAAACAAAAATTAAACCCCTTATTTGCAGATCCACGTTTTCGAAGATACTTTAATGTTCCGGAACAGCCTGCTGAACGTAAAACTAGTAGTCTTGGTTCGGGGGTTATTGTTGATGCTAAGAGAGGTTTGGTATTAACTAATAATCATGTCATTGCAAATGCTGTTCAGATAACGGTGACCTTACGTGACGGCCGTCAACTTGAAGCAGAAGTGGTTGGCACTGATCCAGAGACTGATGTGGCTGTCATAAAAATGCCTGCAGAAAATTTGGTTGACATTAAACCTACTGATTCAGATGCATTACGTGTGGGAGATTTTGTAGTCGCTATTGGCAACCCATTCGGTCTTGGACAGACTGTTACATCAGGTATTGTTAGTGCGCTAGGACGTAGTGGTTTAGGCATCGAAGGTTATGAAGATTTCATTCAGACAGACGCCTCAATTAACCCGGGCAATTCAGGTGGTGCTTTAGTTAATCTTCGTGGCGAATTAGTTGGTATTAATACCGCTATTTTTTCACAAAGTGGCGGTAATATTGGAATAGGTTTCGCCATACCAATCAATCTTGCTATGCAAATCACAGAACAGCTACTTGAAACAGGCGAAGTTAAACGCGGTTTCCTCGGAGTTAGTATGCAAGATATAAGTCCGGCACTTGCAGAGGCCTTCGGATTGGAACAACAAAGTGGAGCAATCATTAATGAAGTATTAGACAGCTCACCAGCGAGTAAAGCTGGTTTGAAAATTGGTGATATTGTTATTTCTATCGACGGTAAAAAAATCCTTAATTCAAATGATGTTGCAAACCGTATTGGTTTGTTACCGGTAGGTGAAAGAATAAAATTTAAAGTCTTACGAAATGGTAAACAATCAGAATTTATTGTGACGGTTGAAGGAAGAACTCAAATCAGTACAGAACCAAAATCTATTAATGAATTATTAGAGGGTGTTTCGGTTGGTGATATCCAACAAGATAGTTCTTATTTTGGAAAAGTTGAAGGAGTAATCGTTGCAAACGTAACACGAGGGAGTATTGCATGGAGAGGTGGCTTGAGAGCAGGAGATGTAATTACCTCTGTCAATAAGGTTCCAGTTAAAACGTTGCAAGCTTTTTTGAAAGCAGTAGACAGAAAAGAAGATTCACTTTTATTCTTAATTCTTAGAGGTAATGCAGCAGCTTTTATAGTGCTTAGAAAATAAACTATATTGAATGAGCACTAACTATAGTTTTTTCAATTAATAATAGGTGTTACTTTACTTTAATTAGCATTTGATATGTTCTCATGCAAGACGAACTCTGATGAACTGTTAGTGTGATGACAAATAATATTATTCAAGAGTTCCACATCAACATATGACTTATCATAAGCATAGCCATGTGAAGCCTTGAATGTATTTTTAGGATCACCGAGGTGTTTTGTTACTAATGAGGCACCAGTGAAGTCATTATCTATTGTATAAGAGTGAGTCGTAATTATTGTCTGTAGCCCCGCATTGAGTGCCGCTGTATTTCCATTTTGAGTATCTTCAATTGCAACGCAGGTTGCTGGTCTTAACCCAAGACCTGCAAGGGCGCATTGATAAACAATGGGCGAAGGTTTTTTGTCCGTGACGTTGTCGCTACTAATAATAGTATTAAATATTTCTTTGGGATCGATATTCAAAGTTCTATTAATAAGTGTATTCAAGTTAGCTAAACATGAGCTGGTTGCTATACCTAGTTGCAATCCTTTGTCTTGTGCTTCATTGATTAACCTTTCAATACCAGGACGAAGTTGAATGTGACCATTTGAAAGAATTTTACGATAATGATTGGATTTACACTGATGTAGCTCTTCAATGAATAAATGAGGATCTATTATTTTACTTTTGAGTTCTTTGTCTTCATTCAAACAGATTTTGAAACGTTCTTTTCCTCCTGAAATAAAAAGTAACTTGTAATAATCGTTCTTTGACCAATGCCAATTAAGGTTAAATTCAAGAAATGCTTCATTGAAAGCTTGGCGATGGAGTTCCTCGGTATCTGCCATGGTACCGTCCACATCAAAGATAATGCCTTTTAGTTTCATCAAGTTCCGGATAAAAGAATGAATATACTTTTAGTATTCACAATTAACTATTGATTATAAACAATAAACTCATCGAAGCAACGAGAACTTGGGTGCATTCCATTAACATTTGATGTAATCATTTAATCTTATGATTTCATCAGGTAAGGTGTCTAATGTCTAAAATCAGTAGCGACCTCAATATAGAAACCTTTAAGGCTCATCTCAAAGTATGATTGAATTATTAATAGATAATTATTTGAAGCAGATGGCGATTCTGGGATCTGTCGCGGGTTTAGGTATTATGTGGTTAATTTATCGCAACAGGTTACTCAAGATATCTAATAATCAGTTACAACTTAAACTAGCAGTATCAAAAGAACGCATTGAGCATAAAGATGATCGAATAGAGGATAAAGATTGTGAGATAGAGAAACTTAACAAGACCATTCAGGAACGTGAAAATTTAAATAAAAATCTGCAAAAAGATATCGAGAGTAAAAAGGTATTTATTGCAGAGCTGAACACGAAATTTGATGAAGAAAAAAAAGCAGCACAAGAAAAAATGGTCTTGCTAGAACAAGCTGAGAACAAGATGACGGATGCTTTTGAAAATTTATCCAATAGGATACTGGAAGAAAAAAGTAAGAAATTTACCGATCAAAATAAATCAAATATTGGTGAGGTATTAAATCCTTTACGAGAACAGTTGGGCGATTTTCGTAAAAAAATTGAAGATGTCTATGATAAAGAAACAAAAGACAGAATGTCTTTGTATCATGAAATAACTAATTTGAAATTACTTAATGAACAAATGAGTAAGGATGCAATAAATCTTACAAACGCCCTAAAAGGGGATACGAAAAAACAAGGTGATTGGGGCGAAGTGATCCTAGAGAGAGTACTTGAAGATTCAGGTCTGAAAAAAGATCGTGAATATGAAGTGCAGAGTACCTACAAAGATGAAAATGGTAACTTCTTCCGTCCAGATTTCGTCGTGCATTTACCCAATAAAAGAGATGTTATAATTGACTCTAAAGTATCGTTAATTGCATATGATCGTTATTATTCTACTGAAAAAGAATTGGATAAAGCACAAGCTTTAAAAGAACATATAGCTTCAATTAGAAAGCATATAAATGAATTAAAAGATAAAAGTTATGATGAATTAGTTGGCGTTAACTCATTGGATATAGTGTTGATGTTCGTCGCCATAGAACCCGCATTAATGTTGGCCTTCGAACATGATAGGAATTTGTTTCAGGATGCCTTTAAACATAGAATATTTTTAGTGAGCCCGTCGACATTAACCATGAATTTACAAGTTATTCAAAACATGTGGCGCTATGAATATCAAAATAAAAATGCACAAGAGATAGCAAAGCGAGCAGGTGATTTATATGACAAGTTTACTGGTTTTGTTGAAGCATTAGAGGCTATTGGCGACAAACTAGACAAGGCACAAGAACATTATCAATTGGCTCATAATCGTTTGACTGATGGAAAGGGAAACCTTATTTCTAGATTAGAAGCTATACGTAAACTCGGCAACTTAAAAACGAAACAATTGCTTCCAGACGAACTTGTTAATAAAGTATTACCTGAGCATAGTGATTCTAATAATTAAATAAACGTTTAATTGTTTCAACATTTTTTTTAACGTCTGAGTATTGCCCACCATCGATAAAAATTTAACAGACTTGCAAGAGATGCTGAGACATACGTAAGTGCAGCGGCAGAAAGTATTTTTCTCGCAATAGGCATTGCTGAATCAGGGATATAATTTCCTTCACTTAAAATGGGTAAGGCACGATTGAAGCTAGCATCGAATTCAACCGGCAAAGTAAATAGGTGCAAAATTATGGGCAAGCACATAATAGTCAAACCGGCCAGCAATATAATGAAACTGACTACTGGCACTTTTACCAAAACAAAAGTGAATGGTAAGCTGACTAGAATGACTGAAGCAATTTTTTCAGCGACGGCCGCTTTTTTTGCTAACTGCGTCCTTAAAAGCAACGGTTTGTAATTAGTATGGTGTTGTAACGCATGACCGAATTCATGTGTTGCGATTGTTGCAGCGGCTAATGATTTTCCATCGTAATGAGTTTCAGAAAGACGAATTGTTTTCGATTCTGGATCATAGTGGTCGTTGCCTACATCAGTTTTTTCAACAGAAACGTCTTCCAATTCAAATCGAGTAACAAGGTGATGAGCAAGCTCTCCACCCGTCCCTGGGAGTTCATCTATTGTTTGGCTATATTTTTTTATTACTCTCTGCACCCAAAATTGGGGTAGAAAAATAATTATAACTAATATGAGTAAGACAATTAATGGCAGCATGGTCGGGTCATGATATTATTTATTGCTAATCTTTGTTTTCGAGACATAGTGATAATTTCAGAGTTGAAAACGTATAATAAGTAATAATGCATGCAGACTCCATTAAAAAAATATAAAAATGACCTTGGTTTGAAAGGATTTAGTATCGATCCTTCTCAGGAAATAGCAGTTATGCATTTGCAGAAATTATATGACGAATTATGTGATTTATCGCAAAAAGATGATGGATTACTGAAAAGAATTAGACTTTGTCTAGGATTGATTTCTCCAGAGCCTGTCAAAGGTCTCTATTTTTGGGGTGGTGTAGGTCGTGGTAAAACGTATCTTGTTGATTGTTTTTATGAGTGTCTACCATTTCAAAAAAAAATAAGAATTCATTTTCACCGTTTCATGCAGAACGTACATCAAGAACTTAATTCACTCGGCAACATTGAAAGTCCGCTCCAGATTATTGCTGACCGTTTAGCTAAAGAAACACAGGTGTTATGCTTCGATGAGTTTCATATTGCAGATATAACCGATGCGATGTTGTTGACTGGTTTACTCGAAGCCTTATTCGAACGTAATGTTGTACTAGTCACAACCTCGAATCAGCATCCCGATCAGCTGTATTATGGGGGGTTGCAACGAGAACGAATTTTACCTGCTATCGACCTTTTAAAAAAATATACTGATGTCGTTAATGTGGATTCTGGTATTGATTATAGGTTGCAATTTCTTGACAGAGCAGAAATATATCACTCACCACTTGATGATAATGCAAAGACGATGTTAGAAAATGATTTTATTCATATTTGCCCTGATGTTGGTAAAGAAGGGGTTCCGCTTGAAATAGAAGGCCGATTTATTGAGACGGTACGTTGCGGCGAAGGAGTTGTTTGGTTTGATTTCATTGATATTTGCGACGGCCCAAGAGGAATTGCAGACTACATTGCAATTTCCAAACAGTATCAGACGGTATTATTAGCAAATATTCCGATTATGGATGATTATGCGAATGATATAGTGAAACGGTTTATCACATTGATTGATGAATTTTATGATCGAAATGTTAAATTGATAATTACAGCAGAAGCAGAGCCTAACGGGCTTTATCTTGGAGCGCGTTTATCAGAATCATTCAGACGAACAATTAGCCGATTAGAAGAAATGCGAACACATGACTACTTAGCGAAACAGCATCTTCCTTAAAATGTTCATATTTGATAGTAAGATACATAAAAAGTTTGACATTTTGACTTAAGTAAACTATATAAGTATCTAATATATATATTATTTTGAATTAATTTTCAAAGGGTCAATGAATTGAATATTAGATTATCAGCGCCGGAGCAGAATCTAGAATCAGATATAGTCGGAGTATTAGAACATCGTTATGGGGATGGCCTAATTTATTTACCACAGCATCAGCCCGAAGGTTTATTTAAAATAGCAAAAAGTAAGGGGTTCATTGACCCGGAAGGGTACTTAACTCGTAAGGGAAGAAATTTGATCGCGAAGTATCAATTCACTGATTAATTAACCCAATATAAAATTGAACACTTATATCTTTCTCTAAAAAAACTCTTTGATCAGTACTGAATTCAGTTATTATTCATTCAGTGAAAATAATTGCAGCTTCATGTAACAATTATGGATAAGTATAGTAAAATCTACTGAATGTTTCGTCTTAAAATAGGCGACTACTTTTTACATCTGTTAACACTGTGGGACATACACCAATCATATGTATAAATACGATAATTATGATCAGACAATTGTTGATGAACGTGTGGAACAATTCCGTGACCAAACTCAGCGATTTTTAGCAGGGAAGCTGTCCGAGGAAGAGTATCGTCCTTTAAGGTTAATGAACGGCCTCTATGTGCAACGATATGCTCCCATGCTGAGAGTTGCAATTCCATATGGTTTGTTATCAAGCGAGCAATTGAGAATGTTGGCTCATATTTCTAGAAAATATGACAAGAATTATGCTCATTTTAGTACTCGTCAGAATGTTCAATTTAACTGGCCTGCATTAGAAACGGTGCCAGATATATTGGCTGATCTTGCTAGTGTTGAGATGCATGCAATTCAAACTAGTGGCAATGTCATTCGTAATACGACATCAGATCAATTTGCTGGTATTGCGAAAGATGAGTTGGAAGACCCAAGGCCTTATTGTGAAATAATTAGACAATGGTCTACTTTTCATCCTGAATTTTCATTTTTACCCAGAAAATTTAAGATAGCAGTTTCAGGAGCAACAAGCGACCGCGCTGCTATTAAAGTTCATGATATTGGTCTTAACTTGATAAAAAGTGATGCAGGTGAAATCGGTTTTAATGTGATTGTTGGTGGTGGCTTAGGTCGTACACCGTTTATCGGGACAGAAATTAGACCATTCTTGGAGAAACAACATTTACTTTCTTATCTCGAAGCGATACTACGTGTCTATAATCGATTTGGTCGTAGAGATAATATATATCGAGCTCGCATTAAAATATTAGTTAATGATCTTGGTAAAGAAGAATTCACTCGACAAGTTGAGGAAGAATGGTCACATATAAAAAGTAGTGTTTTGAAACTTGACCAAAAAGAAATTGTTCGTGTGAAAAAATATTTTACATCCCCTGAATATGATAACAATGCATCTGATGACAATAGCTTCAACGAGCTAAAAAAATTAGACAAAGATTTTTCAAATTGGACAAAACGAAATCTATTTACGCACCGAGTCCCGGGTTACAAAGCGGTAGTAGTTTCTTTAAAAGCTCCAGGTATTGCACCAGGCGATGCGACTGATCAACAAATGGATCATGTTGCTTTCCTTGCAGATAAATATAGTTATGGTGAAGTTGTAGTAACTCATGATCAAAATTTGATTTTACCGAATGTTAAAGAAGCAAATTTATTTACTCTTTGGGAAAAGCTTTCTAAAAAGAACCTAGCTACTGCAAATATAGGTTTGTTAACAGATATGATTTGTTGTCCTGGTCTAGATTTTTGTTCATTAGCAAATGCTGGTTCTATTCCTATAGCCAAACAAATCAATGAAAAATTTGATGACATTGATTATTTACATGATATCGGTGAATTAAAGATAAAGATGTCTGGATGTATGAATGCCTGTGGACATCATCATGTAGGTCATATTGGTATTTTAGGCGTCAGGAAAAAGGACAAAGAATTTTATCAGCTCACACTTGGAGGTTCCGCTGAAAAAGATGCATGTTTGGGTGACCGTCTTGGACCATCTATAGCTAAAGAGGAGGTTGCCAATGTGATTGGTAAGTTGCTTGATGTTTATGTTGAGCAACGTCAGGATGAGGAACGTTTCCTAGACACTTATCGACGTGTTGGTATTGAGCCATTTAAGGAGCGTGTTTATCCGAAGATACCGGCTAAGGAAAAAACTCATGCAAATAATTAAAGATAGAAACATTAGTAATGATGATTGGGTTATCGCACGTGAATTAGATGACGCAGCACCAATTCCTGAAGGTAATACAATTCTACCATTTTCATTTTGGCTGGTGAATCGCGAGGGCTTATTAAAACAAAAGTCTTCACATGCTGTTTGGATTGACGGTGATATTGAGACAGAGGAGTTGTCTAGTGACCTGAACCATTTATCAATTATTGCACTTGATTTTCCAGTTTTTAAAGATGGCCGCTCCTATACTCATGCACGAATGTTACGTGATCGTTATAATTTTGAAGGTGAATTACGTGCGATAGGTAATGTCTTACGTGATCAATATTTTTTTATGTTACGTTGCGGTATCGATTGCTTTGAATTGACGGAAGGTGAAAATGCCGAAGACGCACTCAAAAGTTTTAATGATTTCACTGTGCGTTATCAGGCCGCGGCAGATGATGCGGTTCCGATCTATAAATTAAGATAGATTAAACTGAATCTTTAAAATGGCGGTAAGAAAAGTTTGTCTTTTTTAGCAAATTTACTTGAATAATTATTGATGCATTTTTAATAACTACTTAATAATTTGTCTTTTTACTTGGGCG
>CAJJDJ010000137.1 GCA_905182825.1 Thiotrichaceae bacterium UBA7359 | reverse complement strand
CCAATCTTGCCATTATGTTTGCCGATGTAAGTGGTAGTACTCGCTTATTTGAAGTTCTAGGAGATGCACTTGCCCGTGCCACCATGTCAGAGACACTAGACTTACTAACTAAAGTAACGCACCTTCATGACGGTACAGTCATTAAATTTATTGGTGACGAAGTGATGTGTACTTTTCCAACGGCGGATGATTCGGCTAATGCAGCGATTGAAATGCAAGAATCTCTAGAAGAGTCAAACGAAATGAAAGGTGTTGATGCCCCTGAAATTAAGATACGAATTGGTGTGCATTATGGCCCAGCAATATTGGAAGGAGGCGATGTGTTTGGGGATGCGGTAAATGTTTCCGCCAGAATGGCTGCCCAAGCAAAAGGAGATCAAATCATTACGACGGCATCTACAGTAGAGCTTTTTAACCCAGTTTTACGCGCTTCCAGTCGATTTGTAGATCATGCACCCATTAAAGGTAAAAAAGAAGAAATAGAAATCTTTGAAATAATTTGGCAAGAAGACGATGTAACTACTATGGCGCCAACCATGATTCAAGAACCACCTAAGATGCCTGAAGTTTCACTCCAAGTTACTTATGCAGATAAAAGAGTCATCGTGGACCGAAATAAACAATCATTAATGATGGGCCGCAGCATAAACTGTGACCTACCAATAAAAGAAAGTATGGCGTCAAGACAACATGTCCGAATCGAATTACGGCGTAATAAATTCTTCATTATCGATCAGAGTACTAATGGAACCCATGTAAAACTTGAGCAGGTCAACGAGGTGTTTTTGCGACGTGAAGAAATGCATATAACGAAAAACGGAGCAATCAGTCTTGGTAAGTCATTTGATGAAAGCCCCACTGAGATCATCTCGTTTGTGCTTCATTCTTCATAAAAAAAAATTTATTTAATGTCTGATCCATCTAAAAAAAGGATTATAAAACCCCTTTCTTGGCATTCCTATGGGATTACCGATGTAGGGAGAACACGTAGGCATAATGAAGATTCAATGCTGGAAAGATCTGAATCCGGCATGTGGGTTGTTGCTGACGGGATGGGGGGCCACACCGCTGGAGATTTTGCCAGTCAGCTTATTGTGAATTCCTTGAAGAAAGTCCACGAAGGACTTTCTCTCGAAAGATATATCGATGACATAGAAAATACATTAATTTCTGTTAATGAAAAATTAATTGAGAAAGCAAACAAAAATGCTAAACCTACAATAGTAGGAAGCACTGTAGTAATTATGCTGGCTTATGATAAATATTGCATATACCTTTGGGCTGGAGACAGTCGCTTATACCGTTTGCGAGACTCTCAATTACAACAAATGACCATTGACCATTCACAAGTTGAACAATATATAGAACAGGGTCTTATCAGCAGAGAAGAAGCTACAGTCCATCCTCACGGTAATATGATTACTCGTGCGGTGGGCGCAACATCAAGTTTTTTTCTAGATATGGGTATTCAAGAAATGAAAAAAGGTGACCGTTACTTACTTTGTAGTGATGGGCTAAATAAACATACAGAAGATTTTGAATTTCAGGAAATATTAGGTGACGGGACCGTTGAAGAAATTTGTAAAAAAATGATTAATACAACACTAAATCGTGGTGCTGGGGATAACACTACTGCAATCGTCATCGATATAGACTAAATTTTAAATCGTACTCACGTTGTGAGGGAGTAATAGATTGGCTGATTTTAAAACAGCAATAGGTGCACTAGAAACAGGAAATATAAAGTTTGAAAGTCTATCTAAACAGATTGATATATTACTTAGTAAAACACCACATTTTGCTAACAAAATGCTCGTGCAACTAGATGAGAGTTATGAAAACAAAGATGTCAACTATAAACAATACTCTCAATTAAAAACACAAATTTATAAGTTCGGACCAACTGAGACGTCTGAAACTGCAAGTGATTCAGCAGCAAACAATGGGGCTATTTCTGGAGTCGCCACGAGAGGCTCAATTGATAAGAATATAACCTTATCGCCGGAGATTCATCAACCAGAATCTGATGAAGATGAAACTGTTATTGTAGAACACGATAAGAAAGCTAGTATACCTAACTCTCAAAGTACATCTTCTGATATCAATATACCTGATGGTCTTAATATTGATTCATCAAGCACTTCAGCAACTGGCCCAGTCGGGACAAAATGGGATGATCCTGTCATACCGACTAGTGATATATCGGATACCTATGGTGAAGGTTCCGTCATCAAACAGCGTTTTAAACTTGAAAAAGTTCTCGGCATTGGCGGTATGGGTAAAGTATATAAGGCACTTGATTTACTCAAAGCTGAAGCAAAAGATAAAAAGCCCTATGTTGCAATTAAATTATTAAATGATGATTTTAAAGATCACCCTGAAGCATTCATTTCTTTACAGCGTGAATCAAGTCGACAACAAAAGTTAGCTCATCCAAATATCGCGACAATTTACGATTTTGATCGTGTAGGCGGCCCAAACACACCAGTTTATATCACGATGGAACTGATGGAAGGGATGGAACTAAAGGATTACATCAAGAAGACAATTCGCCCGAGAGGAGGTCTTCCATTTGATGAAACATACGAAATAGTTAAACAACTTGCTTCTGGTTTAATCTATGCACATGAGCGCCGACTAGTTCATTCAGATTTCAAACCAGGAAATTGTTTCATGTGTGATGATGGCACGGTTAAAACACTCGACTTTGGTATTGCACGTGCCGTTAAAAATCCAGTTACAGGTGAAGCAGAACAAACTCTATTTGATCCGGGTAAGCTTGGCGCCTTAACGCCGGCATACGCTAGTTTAGAGATGTTAGAAGGCGAAGAACCAGATACAAGAGATGATACCTATGCTTTGGGTTGTACCACATATGAATTATTAACAAC
>CAJJDJ010000136.1 GCA_905182825.1 Thiotrichaceae bacterium UBA7359 | reverse complement strand
ATAAAGAGAAGCGATCAAGGGCAAACTTTCACTCAAGTGATTGAACTTGTTGAACAGGAACGAATTGATGAAGTTGCACGTATGCTTGCAGGCATGGAAGTGACCCACGAAAGTCGAGCTAACGCTGCACAAATGCTTGAATCAGTTTTTTGAAAAGTGAAAGACTTTCCACTTATTTATACTGAAGTCGGATATTTTGAATTACCCTAGTGTTTTGGTTTTACATACAACACTAAGCTATGTTCTACTAAGTCATAACCATGTTTTGTTGCAATTTCTTCTTGTAATCGTTCAATCTGTTCATTTTTAAATTCGATGACTTTACCTGTATTTAAACAAACCATATGATCATGATGCGCACCTTGATCTAGTTCAAACACAGAATGTCCCGAATCAAAATTGTGACGAATCACCAAGCCCGCCGATTCAAATTGAGTTAACACTCGATAAACTGTAGCTAATCCGACTTCTTCACCATGACCTAATAAAGTTTTATAGACATCTTCAGCGCTCATATGTCGTTCATTTGAATCTTCCAAAATCTGTAAAATTCTGATTCTTGGCAAAGTTGCCTTAAGACCGGCTTTCTTTAAATCTATCGCTTCCAAGTAAACCTCCACATATGCAAATTATACCTCAACTATACTTTAATCCATGATAAATGTCGTTGAGGAATTAGAACCCAAAGGTTATCCTACATTATATTTATAATATTGACCGAAGAAGAAATTAAATATTTTTATGAATAGATTAACTATATTTTATATCTCTCTCATATTTCTTAGCGCATGCACCAAAAGCTTTGATGGCGGTTATGAAGTACCTATGCTCTATAAGGTTGATATTCAACAAGGTAATGTTATCGAACAAGATATGTTGGATAGGCTAAAACCTGGCATGGATAAAAATGAAGTAAAATACATTATGGGCACACCTGTCCTAATAGACCCATTTCATAATAATCGTTGGGAATATATTTTCAGTTTTCAGAAGGGTGGTGATACTAGAGAACAACGTCGTGTCACATTGTACTTCGATGAGGATACAGAAAAACTCACTCATATTAAGGGTGATATTAAAGCTGCGGATGGCAGTAGAGACCTTAATATGATTGTCGAAGCAGATGCCGTAATCGTACCTAAATCAGACAAAAATAAAAAAGGTTTTTTTGGACGCTTACTAGACAAGATCAATCCACTCGAAAGTGACTGAGTAATTAGTTTTTAATAGCGCGTCTTCGTCTAGCTTCTTTTGGATCGGTCAGTAGAGGACGATAAATTTCTATACGGTCGCCTTCGCAATAAAGCGAATCTAATGACAAAACTTTGCTAAATATACCAACTTTATTAACTGTTAAATCAATCTCAGGAAATCGTCTTAATAAACCTGAAGAGTTAATAGCCTGGTGAATACTACTACCTTGGGGCATTTTTAGCGTTACACTATTTTGAGTTCCAGGTTTGATATAAACAACCTCTGCAGTAATATCCTTATGGTCAGGCATATACATCTCGCGCTCGTTCGACGAAAGAATCAACTAAAGAATCAATAATATTTTTAAAAGCTGCTCCGAAAGCGTATTTTAGTAATTTATTTTTGAATTCGAAGTCCATTTCCAGTAAAACTTGACAGCCACCATTTTCACTTTCCAGAAACTGCCAATTACCATGCAAATCATTAAAAGGTCCCTCGATCAGTTTCATAGTAATCGAAGTATCAGTCTTAAGTGTATTAGCTGTTGTGAATGTTTGTTTTAATTTGCCGATTGCTATTGAAAGAGAAGCCTCCGTAAAGGTATCTTGAGATTCAATTATATTGGCATTTATACACCAGGGCAGAAACTCTGGGTAAGATTCAATATCACAAACCAGCGAAAACATTTGGTGTGCACTATAAACAACCTGTTCTTGCTTATTTATTTTAGTCACGATCTAAATGTGTTACTAAACAAAGCCCAATAATTTAAAAACACCAATTGCGTTGAGAAATATAACGATGACTCCAAATGGTGCGACATAGCGAACAGAAAATCGCCAAGCTTGGTAACCAATACTGTCACCCAAACCTAATTCTTCTACAGTCGATTCTCTTGACATCCTCCAGACAGTAAATATAGCAATCAATAAACCACCTATAGGCAAAATAATATTTGAAGTTAAAATATCAAAGATATCAAACAAACCATTTTCTTTAATCGCTCCGGCAAAAGGAAAAGAAAATGTCCAATGATTAAATGACAGCACCGTCACTAAACCAAGTGTCCATGCAATGATCCCGGCAAAAGTTGACGCTTTAACTCGCGACATGTTTTTATTTTCAATTAACCATGTCACCGCTGGTTCCAATAATGAAATAGCAGACGTCCACGCAGCAAACAGCAATAGTATAAAAAAGAGTGTACCAAAGAGTGTGCCAAATGGCATTTGTCCAAAAGCAATCGGTAACGTAATAAATATCAACCCTGGTCCACCAGCAGGTTCAAGTCCATAAGTAAACACAATTGGAAAAATTGCAATTCCAGCAAGGATAGCAACGGAAGTATCTGCAATAGCAATCGTAAAACAATTAAATGTTATTGATGATTTTTGCGATAGATAAGAACCATAGACCATGATTGCTCCCATACCAATACTTAGACTAAAAAATGCTTGTCCTAAAGCTGGTAAAAAGATGTCAGCAAAAAAGTTTTTGTCGGCTAATCGTTCAAAGTCTGGGACAAATAAATAAGTAATTCCTTCTATAAATTTTTCCGTACTCATAGCGTAGCCAACCATTACCAATAGCAAGATCAATAAAGCTGGCATTAAAAATTTAACGGCTATTTCCAAACCACTCTTTACACCTCGGGATACAATTACAACACTCATTACTATGAATATTGTATGCCATGCCAATAATTTTTCCGGGTCAGAGACTAGTTCAGTGAACATGTTTTTGGAAAATTCTCCATCTGCACCGACAAAAGCACCTGCTCCCGTCCTGAAAATATAAGCCAATGTCCAACCAGCAATAACACTATAATAAGATAAAATAATGAATCCGGCTATCACACCCATCCACCCTATCAATTGCCAATAGCGACTAAGTCCCTCTTCTGTCGCCAAAATAGACATGGTATTTATCGGACTTTGGCGTCCACGGCGACCTAATAATATTTCGGCCATCATGATTGGAACTCCCACTAAGACGACGCAGATCAAATAGACCATAACAAAGGCACCGCCGCCATTTTCACCAACTAAATAAGGAAATCGCCAGATATTACCAAGACCAACAGCAGAACCAGTCGCAGCCAAAATAAAGACCCAACGCGATGACCACTCACCATGAACAGAAGAACGTTTAGAAATCATGTTTTAGTTTCCATAAGTTTTTTATGTTCCTGCAACCATTTAGCATCAAAAAAATAAATACTAACACAGTGAGAGCGTCAGATCGGTCTAAGTCAATGAGAATATCAAGAGAAAATGAATAGAGATTTGTCTATGCATAATTATTTCAAGATTATAGGTTTTATATTTAGATGTTAATAAAACATACTTAATACATTCATATTTTTATATTAATAACTCCTGCTATAATTCTTTGAATAACTAAACCGAGTAAGTAAAATGAGTAAAAACAAACAATCTGGCGGCGGCAGAACCATTGCACTTAACAAAAGAGCACGCCATGATTATTCCATTGATGAGCGATTTGAAGCAGGCATCGCCCTTGAAGGATGGGAAGTGAAGAGCTTGCGCGCGGGTAAAGTACAAATCGTCGAAAGCTATATTCTCTTGAAGGATAGCGAAGCCTTCTTGTTTGGTGCTTTAATCACACCGCTACCAACTGCATCAACACATATAAGTCCGGAACCTCAACGTAGCCGAAAATTACTATTACATCGTTCCGAATTAAACAGATTGGTTGGTGCGGTTGAACGCAAAGGCTTTGCACTAATCCCCACCGCACTCTATTGGAAAAATGGAAAGGTCAAGTTAGAACTCGGTATCGCACGTGGCAAAAAAGAACATGACAAACGTGAAGTCGAAAAAGATCGTGACTGGCAAAGACAAAAGGCTCAGATAATGCGACATAAGTAAGTAAGATTTCCTGTATTTGTCGACTGACATCATCATACTTATTAAAACTTTCATTAACTTCACACAATCACAAATTTGAACATTCAATGTTTAATTGTAGACAGTTAGTCTATAATCAAATTTTCTTAGGGAAATCATGTTTAGGGGGCGTACTGGCTTCGACGTGGATATGAAACCTGAGGGGCATGCCGAGGTGCAGATTACCTCGTAAATACTTCTGCAAAACTTTTAGTTGCCAACGAAGACAACTACGCACTAGCAGCTTAATAACCTGTCATAGTGCCGTCTGCCTACCAGTTTGCTTGTGCACGGTAGAATCAGGCGTCGACTTTCACAAGATCGCGATGAAACTCGTTCGAGGTGGATTCGTTAAAACTTAATCGAAATCGCTCATTGTCCTCCCTGCCGGTCGGGTAGCATAGAGTTAAATTAAAGATTCGGCTAAGCATGTAGATCCAATGGCAGAGGGTTTGCGGACGCGGGTTCGATTCCCGCCGCCTCCACCACTAAAGTATTTAAAGCTGTCCTAGGACGGCTTTTTTTACGCCTAAAAACAGTGACTTACCTTCAATACACCACCTATTAGGTACTAACGAATCCTATAAAATCCAGCTTTTTTAGTAGTACTGATTGTAGTGCCATGAAATTACAGAAAAAGCGGTACTACTAAAATGACCAGAACCACTAAACCTCTAACCAATACCGAAGTAAAACAAGCTAAACCAAAAGACAAGGTTTATACGCTATCTGATGGTGACGGACTTCAATTACGCATCAAGCCAAATGGCACTAAATCTTGGCTATTTGACTACCGAAGACCGTACACAAAAAAACGCACCTGCCTTAGCTTTGGTGCATTCCCAGAATTATCACTTGCCCAAGCACGAGGCAAACGAAAAGAAGCTAGAGAATTACTAGCAAAAGACATCGACCCTAAAGAACACCGGGAAGAAGTAAACCGTTTAAATGAAACAGCACTGAATAACACGTTAGAACATATTGCAACTAAATGGTTAGAAGTAAAAAAAGCTAAGGTGTCAGCCGATCATGCCACTGACACATGGCGTTCTCTGGAACTGCACATATTTCCTAATCTTGGCAAAGTACCCATTCATAAAGTAACCGCCGTTAAAGCAATCGAAATAATTAACCCTATTGCGGCAAAAGGAAGTTTGGAAACTGTTAAACGCTTATGTCAACGGCTTAATGAAATTATGATTTATGCTGTGAACACAGGCTTAGTTAATAGCAATCCACTAGCAGGTATTGGTAAAGCCTATCAATCACCTATTAAACAACACCTGCCGACCCTCAAGCCTGAGCAATTACCAACATTATTAACAACGCTATCTTTTGCAAGCATCAAAATTACGACTCGATGCGTCATTGAATGGCAACTTCATACGATGGTCAGGCCAAGTGAAGCTGCGGGTGCGCGTTGGAATGAAATAGACTTTGAAAATAACGTATGGGATATACAAGCAGAACGAATGAAAAGTAAGAAACCTCATTCTGTCCCACTATCAACACATGCACTTTCATTACTTGAAATAATGAAACCAATCAGTTCACGAAGCGATTACATTTTTCCATCTAACAGCAACATAAAAAAACACACGAATGCCAGTACAGCAAATATGGCATTAAAACGTATGGGCTTTGAAAATCAGCTAGTGGCTCATGGCTTACGTTCACTAGCCAGCACCATTCTTAATGAAGAAGGCTTTGACCCTGATGTTATCGAAGCCGCTCTTGCTCACATTGGTAAAAATGAAGTACGCAATGCCTACAATCGAGCTATCTATTTAGAACGTCGTAAACCGATGATGCAGTGGTGGAGTGACCATATTGAACAAGCAGCCACGGGCAATATAAGCCTTACTGGTAGAAAAGCACTTAAATTAATAACCAGTGCTTAGCTAGTATGACGATTGACTATCCATCTCTTTAACCAATGCTTTAGCCAGTTCTACAACATCAGACGAAGCAGTATCTAAACGTGGCTCTTTAAACTGTTGAAAAATATCCCCCTGCCTGTTTCCCTGTACCTCACCATAGCTATACAGCGTGGTAAGTACACCGTCATGGCCTAAATTCTGACTCCACGCCTTAAATTCTTCGACTGTATGACACATCGTTTCACCCAACATAGCTAAAGTGTTACGAAAACTATGAGGATTAAAATTAGGTAGCCCAGTCAAGACAAACGCATCTTTGAATATTTTGCGTATAGCGGCGGCACTACGCCAATGCTCACAAGACAAACCGTCAACCTGAAAATTATGCTCACTGTTCTGACTCATTTTTGTCTTTGAAAATAACGGGGCATCATTACTCATCAAGCATTCATTTTTCAGGTATTCCACCCAGTCCAGTACAATCTCACGCACATCATCGCCT
>CAJJDJ010000135.1 GCA_905182825.1 Thiotrichaceae bacterium UBA7359 | reverse complement strand
GAGAGATAATATAGATAGAAATAGATTGACTGAGATAATAGTAGTGGAGCATGTTGATGAATGCACTCTTCCGGTTGCAGATATCTTGATTGCAAATATATTAATGAATCCGTTGAAAGAATTAGTTAACAAATTTTCTAAACTTACTAGAACTGAAGGGGATATCATTTTATCCGGGTTACTTCATGTTCAAGCGAAAGAATGCTTGGAGACGTATAGCGCAAGTTTTAATATGGATGAACCTGTCTTTGATTCAGAGTGGACGCGCTTACACGGTATTAAAAAGTAATGTTTACAGTTTGCCCAAAATGCACAAAACAGTTTCGACTTTATGCTGAACATCTTGCTGCCGCATCTGGACAAGTTCGTTGTGGTTTTTGTAATGCACTGTTTAATGCTCTAAATCATTTGCATGACGAACCACTATCTAATGAGAATCTAAGCAAGGTTGTTCAGGCCGAACCTAAGCTTGGGCAAGAATTAGTCATAGAGCCAGTATCAAATATCCCAGAGCATGATGAATCGGAATTCGACGAGTCAGAGAATGATTTTTTAAAATCACCTGGTGAGAATCATAGTGAGCAACCATCTAAAATAGACACCGAATTTAATATTTCAAATTATGATGATCCTGAAAAATCAAGTCCTCCGGATAATGGTTTATTAAATACAATTGATGACCAAGTAATAATTTCAGAGCTTGAACAGAATGAAGAACCGCAATCTGCTCACGATTTAATTATCTCAAACAATACAGAAAATAATCAGATCGAGCTCGATACGGCTATACATGAAATCGGTGCCGACGCTTCCGCTGAAGCTAATAAAATACAAATTAAGAATGAAGTTTATAACGAAGATATGCCGGATCTGACTGAATCAGAAATTAGAAAAACTCATTATAATTTTTCTGATGCAGATGAAATCTTCTCAGAAGAGTCGACACAAAGACGTTGGGCACCGACACTTTTTTGGACTAGTGCCTGTTTTGTAGGACTCATAGCCATTAGCTTACAGTTAGCCTGGTTTAATCGTGATCTGGTTTCGATGAAATATCCGCAAGTAACACCCTATATAAAGCAAGTTTGTAATGAGCTTGATTGTAGAGTTTTACGTCATCGAGATACCCGGGCCATAAAATTAGTGAATCGAGATGTGCGCTTGCATCCGAACTATCAAGACACATTGTTAGTGAACGCCACAATGAACAATGAATTGTCTGTTCGTCAGCCATACCCGAGAGTGCAACTTACCCTGTTTGATACTTCCGGTGCTCTATTAGGGCATAGAGAATTTATTCCTAGCGATTATCTCGATGAAAGCATTGATCTGGATGAAGGTATGCCGGCCAATATTCTGGTACATTTTGTGCTTGAAGTAAGTGCCCCAACTGCGGATGTTGTTAGTTTTGAATTTAAGTTTCTTTAAAAAACGACTGATTTTGAGCAGCAAAAATAAGCTGCTTTCATAGATAAAAATTAACCGTTATCATAAGCCATAAAATGAACTATCTTACCCATTCTTGTAATTTATAGTGTAGCTGTTTCATGTTGATAGGGTCCCACAGACTTAAAAACAATCTAGTGCTCGCCCCTATGGCGGGTGTTACTGATCAACCTTTCCGACTACTGTGTCGCGAACTGGGTGCAGGTCTCGTTATCTCAGAAATGGTTACATCAAACCCTGCTTTATTTCTTACACGAAAGACACAGCTTCGATTGAAGAATAAAGGCGAACCAGAGCCAAGAGCGGTTCAAATTGCCGGTGCTATACCTAAACAGATGGCAGAAGCGGCTGTGTTTAATGTCCAACAGGGTGCAGAGATAATTGATATTAATATGGGTTGTCCTGCAAAGAAAGTGTGTAATCTAATGGCCGGCTCAGCATTATTAAGGGACGAGCCGCTCGTTGCAGATATCCTTGAGTCAGTTGTGAACGCAGTTTCTATTCCTGTGACGCTGAAAATAAGAACCGGTTGGAATAAAGAAAACCGTAATGCCCTAAATATCGCAAAAATCGCGGAGTCTGCAGGCATTCAGGCGCTTACCGTCCATGGTCGTACTCGGGCGTGTGCGTTTACAGGCGTAGCAGAACATGAAACTGCGGGAGAGATAAAGGCTCGCGTTAATATTCCGGTAATAGCTAACGGTGATATTACAACGCCTGAGATGGCAGCTGAAATACTAAATACTTATGGCGTAGATGGCATCATGATTGGTCGAGCGGCACAGGGAAACCCATGGATATTCCGCGAAATCAGTCATTTTCTGGAAACCGGTGAAACACTCGAATCACCAAGTTCACTAGAAGTAAGCCATACATTGATCCGGCATATACAACATCTGCATCGATTTTATGGGGAAGTTCAAGGCGTTCGTATTGCGCGTAAGCACATCGCCTGGTATTGCAAGCAACAGCACAATGCGAATGCATTTCGCGCGGTAATTAATCGTGTTGAAAAATCAGATGAACAGATAGACGTTATAAAGAATTATTTTGAAGGACAACAGGCATTAGCGGCATGATAAAATCAAAACTAAGAAAACAAACTACATACGATGGCGAGAAAACACCAGAAAAGTGTTTGGCAGATAACGTACAAAGAGCAATGGAAGCCTATTTTGAAGATCTTGATGGACATGAAGCAAGCAATCTCCATGGATTGTTTTTAGAAGAAGTAGAAAAACCATTCTTCGAAGTTGTTATGAAATATACGCAGGGAAATATAACTCATGCTGCAAAAATACTCGGCTTAAATAGAGTGACCTTACGTAGTCGATTAAAAAAATACGGATTGGATTAATATACTGACCAACATCATTCATTCGAATGGTTGCTACAGAGAGGAAATAAATTTTTATGCCAACAGTAAAACGTGCGCTGGTTAGCGTTTCTGATAAGTCTGGAGTTGTTGAACTATGTAAAGGGTTAAATGAACTTGGCATCAGCATACTCTCAACAGGTGGTACAGCAAAATTATTAGCCGATAATAATATTGATGTGGTCGGGGTCTCAGACTACACCGGCTTTCCTGAGATGATGGATGGTCGAGTAAAAACCCTGCATCCCAAAATTCACGGCGGTTTATTAGGTCGACGTGGAGTGGATGATGCGGTTATGCAAGATCATGATATCGATAGTATCGACCTTGTTATTGTGAATTTATATCCCTTCGAACAAACAGTAAGCAAACCCGATTGTAGTTTGGCAGATGCGATAGAAAATATCGATATCGGCGGTCCTGCTATGTTGCGATCAGCGGCAAAGAATCATGCTTCGGTCACCGTCGTTGTTGATGCAGCCGATTACGATGATGTATTAAAAGAAATAAAAGAAAATAACGCAAGCGTAAGTGATGAAACTCGATTCCGTTTGGCACAAAAAGTATTCGCTCATACAGCAAACTACGATGCTAATGTATCAAATTATCTGGGTTCACTTGATGAAACAAAACAGCCAATAAATTTTCCGCTTACGTACTCTACTCAATTTAAAAAGCGACAAGATTTACGATATGGCGAAAACCCGCATCAATCGGCAGCGTTTTATACTGAACCGGATCCGCCAGCAGGGACATTGGCTAGCGCGAGGCAAATTCAGGGCAAAGAACTTTCCTACAATAATATTGCCGATACAGA
>CAJJDJ010000134.1 GCA_905182825.1 Thiotrichaceae bacterium UBA7359 | reverse complement strand
GTCTAATACCTTTTATAAGGTTTTAGCTTTTTCAACAGCTTCATCAATGGTACCTACATTATAAAATGCCTGTTCTGGAAGCTCATCATATTCGCCGTCAATAATACCTTTAAAGCCTCGTAAGGTTTCTTTTAAAGGAACATAAACACCATCTTGGCCTGTGAAGACTTTTGCAACAAAATAAGGCTGGGTTAGAAAACGTTGGATCTTACGAGCACGGGCAACAGCAAGTTTATCTTCCTCGGACAACTCATCCATACCTAGAATCGCGATAATGTCACGTAATTCTTTATAGCGTTGCAATGTATTTTGTACTCCGCGAGCAACATCATAATGTTCCTGACCAACAACTAATGGGTCTAGCTGACGACTGGTTGAATCTAATGGGTCAATAGCAGGATACAAGCCAAGCTCCGCAATCTGTCGAGACAAAACAACAGTTGAATCTAAATGTGCGAATGTAGTAGCAGGAGATGGATCGGTTAAATCATCTGCCGGAACATATACAGCTTGAATCGAAGTAATAGAACCCTTTTTAGTTGAAGTAATTCTTTCTTGAAGTTTACCCATTTCCTCAGCAAGAGTTGGTTGATAACCCACCGCAGAAGGCATACGGCCTAATAGCGCTGAACATTCGACTCCCGCCAGAGTAAAACGATAAATATTGTCAATAAATAGCAATACGTCACGTCCTTCTTCACGGAATTTCTCAGCCAAGGTTAAACCCGTCAAGGCAACGCGAAGACGGTTACCAGGTGGTTCATTCATTTGACCATAAACCATCGATACTTTTGATTCTTCGAAATTTTCAATGTTTACAACACCTGACTCCTGCATTTCATAATAGAAGTCATTACCTTCACGAGTACGTTCACCCACGCCAGCAAAAACAGAAAGACCGGCGTGTTTCGTCGCGATATTGTTAATTAATTCCATCATGTTAACGGTCTTGCCCACACCCGCACCACCAAACAACCCAACTTTACCACCCTTAGCAAATGGGATAATCAAATCGATGACCTTAACACCGGTTTCAAGTAGTTCTGTAGATGGACTTAATTCTGTAAATTTTGGAGCATCACGGTGAATAACCATACGCTCATCGGTTTCAATAGGACCGACTTCGTCAATTGGCTCACCTAATACATTCATAATACGCCCAAGTGTCTTAGTGCCGACCGGAATTGAAATTGCTTCGCCGGTATTGTTAACCGTTAAGCCACGCTTTAAGCCATCAGTCGAGCCCAGAGCAATTGTTCTAACGACTCCATCGCCTAATTGTTGCTGAACTTCAAGAGTGGTATTAATACCTTCTCCCTCAACTTTCAAAGCGTCATAGATTTTTGGTATCGCATCGCTTGGAAACTCGACGTCTAGTACAGCACCAATAATTTGTACGATTTTTCCAGAACTCATCGTTTACGTTCCTCGTGTATTTTCTCTAAATATCTTAATTAAAAATCTTTCTTTGACTATACCGCAGAAGCACCAGCAACGATTTCAGAAAGCTCCTGAGTAATCGCAGCTTGTCGCGCTTTGTTATAAATCAATTCTAATTCATCAATAAGCTCACCGGCATTATCCGATGCGCTCTTCATTGCCACCATACGAGCTGACATTTCACAAGCAATATTCTCAACTACGCCTGTATACACTTGAGACTCAATATAACGAGTCAAAAGTTGTTCCAGAACCTCTTCTGCATCAGGCTCATATAGATAATCCCAATGATGACCGTAGCCTTCATCTTCCATTGCTTTACCCGGTATCAATTGTTCTAGATGTGGCTGCTGTACAATGGAGTTTACAAATTTGTTTGAAATAAGATGTAATTCATCAATGCCACCTTCTTTAAAACTGTTCAGCATGATCATCACTGCACCAATTAATTCATCTAGACCAGGCTTATCACCTATATGTGTCACTTGACCAGCAATATTGGCACCAATTGATCCAAAGAATCCTGCTGCCTTAGTACCAATAACACATAACTCAACTTCCTTGCCTTCGCCTTCCCATGTCTTGAATTGCTTCATTAACATGCGAAACATGTTTGCATTCAGCCCACCGCATAAACCGCGATCGGTAGAAACAACAATCACACCGATACGTTTAACTTCATTTCGTGCAACAAGATATGGATGTTTATATTCAGGATTGGCATGAGCTAGGTGCGAAATAACATTACGAATTTTTTCTGCGAAGGGACGTGCGGCTTTCATGCGATCTTGAGCTTTACGCATTTTACTCGCAGCGACCATCTCCATAGCTTTGGTAATCTTTTGAGTGTTTTTTACACTCGCGATCTTAGTTCGTATTTCTTTTCCGCCGGCCATTTACCAAGTACCGTTTTCTTTAAATTTTGCGATGGCGTCTTTCAAGCCACTCTCAATATCATCATTATAATTACCTTCAGAGCCAATTTTATCCATTAAGGCAGACTGTTCACCGTTCATATAATCATGCATTGCTTCTTCAAAATTTCCGATTTTATCCAGAGTAATATCATCCATAAAATCATTCTCAACTGCGAACAGACTAACGCCCATATCAGCAACATTAAGTGGAGAATATTGTTTCTGTTTCATCAATTCCATTACTCGCTGACCACGTTCAAGCTGTTTGCGTGTTGCTTCATCAAGATCAGAGGCAAACTGCGCGAATGCCGCCAACTCACGATATTGCGCCAGTGCCAAACGAATACCACCGCCAAGCTTTTTAATAATCTTAGTTTGTGCAGCACCACCAACTCGAGATACTGACAAGCCGGCATTGATAGCTGGACGGAAACCAGAGTTAAATAGATCAGATTCCAAAAAGATTTGACCATCGGTAATAGAAATTACGTTAGTCGGCACGAATGCTGATACGTCTCCAGCTTGCGTTTCAATAATAGGCAGGGCGGTCAAAGAACCGGTTTTACCTTTTACTTTTCCATTAGTCAGCTTCTCAACATAATCCGCATTAATTCGTGAGGCACGTTCTAATAAACGGGAATGGAGATAGAAAACATCACCTGGATACGCTTCACGACCAGGTGGACGTTTTAATAGCAATGACATCTGACGATACGCCCAAGCTTGCTTGGTTAAATCATCATAAATAATTAGTGCATCTTCACCCTTATCACGAAAGTATTCGCCCATCGAACAACCTGAATAAGGCGCAGCATACTGCATTGCTGCAGATTCAGAAGCGGTAGCGGCAACAACAATGGTGTGTGCCATTGCCCCATGCTCTTCAAGCTTACGTATAACAACATTGATTGAAGATGCTTTCTGACCGATAGCAACATAGATACATTTAACACCGGTGCCTTTCTGATTAATGATGGCGTCAATGGCTACAGCAGTTTTACCCGTTTGGCGGTCACCAATGATTAACTCGCGTTGACCACGCCCAACCGGCACCATCGCATCGATTGATTTCAACCCTGTTTGCACAGGCTCATCAACAGACTTCCTGGCAATTACACCTGGAGCGATCTTTTCAATTGGTGCACTTTCTGTTGTATTGATATCACCTTTACCATCAATCGGATTACCTAATGCGTCGACAACTCGACCCAACAAGGCTTCACCAACCGGGACTTCAAGAATACGTTTGGTACATTTAACTACATCACCTTCAGAGATATTTTCGTAACTACCCAGAATTACGGCACCTACAGAATCTCGCTCTAGATTAAGTGCTAAACCATATGTGTTACCCGGGAATTCAATCATCTCCCCCTGCATCACATCACTTAAGCCATGAATTCTGGCAACACCATCAGCAAGACTAACTACCGTACCTTCGGTACGTGCTTCGGTATCAAGATCCATTGACTTGATTTTCTTTTTAATCAGATCACTAATTTCAGTTGCACTGATAGACATAAGTCTTTCCTCTATTTAATAACTATTGCGCAAATACACTATTTAATTCTTTTAAACGACCACGAAGAGACACATCAACTACAGAATCACCCGCTCTTATAATGACACCACCAATCAAATCATTATCCACTTCTGTATTGATATCGATTTTCTTGCCTAGTTTTTTCGAAATTGATTCAGAAATTGCATTTATCTGAGCATCATCTAACGCATAAGCCGAAATCACATCAACCTCGCTAATATCTTCTGCTGCACCACGTTTCTGTTCAAAAATGTTAAAAATTTCAGCAGCCAGCCCAATACGTTCAGCATCAACTAAAAGCTTGTTAAAGTTACTACCTGTTTTATTCAGCTTGTCACCACAAATGTCAGCAATGAACTGATGAAGCTGTCCACTGCTCAATTTTGGGTTATTGATAACGCCACGCATATTCTCATCAGAAACAATCACACTTAGCAGACTTAGCATACTTGACCATTCACTAAGCTTGCCTTCTTCAATCGCTTGATCAAAGGCCGCATTCGCATAAGGTCTGGCAATGGTTGCTTTTTCTAACATCTATTAATTCCTGTCGCTTATAACTGCTGACTGATCTTCGCTAACACTTCGTTATGTGCAGCTTGATCTACTTCTTTCATCAGGATTTGCTCCGCACCAGCGATGGCCAAGGCGGCAACTTGATTTCTCAGTTCCTGCCTGGCTTTTTCTTTTTCTTGCTCGATCTCGCTCAGTGCATTTTCCTTGATGCGGTCTGATTCAGCTTTCGCGTCATCTTTCGCTTCTTCAACTATTTCATCGTGACGCTTTTGTCCCTGCGCGATAATAGTTGCTGCCTGCTCTTTACCTTTGTTTATCTCAGCAGATGATTTCTCTTGTGCTTCAGCAAAGTCTTTTTGACCCTGTTCTGCAGCAGCAAGACCATCTGCAATACGTGTTTCACGTTCTTCCATCTGTTTCAGCAGCATTGGCCAAACAAACTTCATCGTAAATCCAACGAAGATAGCAAAAGTCACAAGCTGACCTATTAAGGTTGCATTAAAATTCACTCAAATCACCTATATGTCGGATGACTATTAAAGCCGTTATATTATTTATTAACCAGCTTGGAGCGTGGCAATAAAAGGACTTGCCAGAGTAAACCACATTCCAATACCGATACCGATCATGGTTACCGCGTCAACAAGGCCAGCGACCAAGAACATCTTTCCTTGAAGCATTGGAGCCAGTTCAGGTTGACGCGCTGCGCCTTCCAGAAACTTACCACCCAATAAACCAAAGCCGATTGCTGTACCAAATGCGCCCATACCCAGAACGATTAAGACACCCAATGATGTAAATGCCAAAATAGTTTCCATTATTACTCCTCCAAAGGATTTTACTTATCAAAATTAAAATTAGTGATGTTCATGTGCCATTGCTAAATAAACAATGGTTAACATCATAAAAACAAACGCTTGTAACAAAACTATTAATATGTGAAATACTGCCCAAACAAATTGCAATGCGCCACCAAAAATCGTACCTATAAAGAAGGGCAATGCAGAACCTATCAAAGTAGCAATCAATAAAAAAATAAGTTCGCCAGCATAGAGATTACCAAATAATCGTAAAGCTAATGAAACAGGCTTAGCTAATAATCCGATACCCTCTAAAATAAGATTAAAGGGAATCATATACTTCCCAAAAGGCTGAAAAGCAAGCTCTCCAATAAAACCTCCCACACCCTTCATCTTAATACTGTAATAAATTATCAGAATGAATACACCTAGAGATAAGCCAAAAGTAATATTCGGATCTGTGGTTGGGACTACTTTAAAATATAAATGTGGATCTCCAGTAATGTATTGCGCGAACAATGGTAAAAGATCAACAGGAATAATATCCATGGTATTCATCAAGGTTATCCAAATAAATATTGTCAATGCTAATGGTCCAACCAATGGATTTTTGACTGTCATAATGTCATTAACGTTTTTGTTAACGAATTCGACAGTCATTTCAACAAGATTTGCAAAACCGGAAGGTGCACCACTTTCGATTTTTTTAGCAACTCGGTAAAATAAAAAACAGAAGACCGTACCTAAGAATATGGACCATCCCATGGTGTCCACGTTCAGTGACCAAAAGCCCATATCTAGGGCCTCTTGTGGAGTACGAGCTAAAGTCCAACTAGAATGATCTACAATATGGCCATTCGCTCTCTCATAACCTTCAGGCAATTTTCCTAAAACTAGGTTTTGCAGATGGTGCTGAAGATATGAATTCGACGTGAGTTCTGTTCCGCTTGCCATTAAATCATTCTCAAAAAATTATTTATTTGTTAATACCATTAAGCCCG
>CAJJDJ010000133.1 GCA_905182825.1 Thiotrichaceae bacterium UBA7359 | reverse complement strand
GCCTTTTTCCCAACTTGATTCCATCTTCAAATGTGCCATTAAGGAAAGCATTTT
The DNA here is from genome assembly GCA_905182825.1 of Thiotrichaceae bacterium UBA7359. Lineage (GTDB taxonomy): Bacteria > Pseudomonadota > Gammaproteobacteria > Eutrophobiales > Eutrophobiaceae > UBA7359. The sequence goes on along the minus strand of CAJJDJ010000133.1, from coordinate 4,677 downwards.
TATATTATCTTTCTGTATCTTTTTTATAAGCGTAGGGATTAGTCCGGGTTTTAAAAAAATATCGGCGTCTAGTAATAATAGATAAGGCGTTTTGATTAGTTGACGGCCTTGTTCCAAAGCCCACAACTTACCACTCCAACCTTCTGGTAGTGGTGTGCCCGTTACAATATGTAAATTATTTAAATTAACGGCGAGAGCTTTTTCGACAGTATCATCGGTAGATTGATCATCAACTAGTATTATGTTTAATCCGTTTCCTTGTTCTTTTAGAGCAGCGAGTGTTTTATCGATTGTTTCTGTCTCATCTCTTGCAGGAATAAGAACAGTGATGTTAGATAAATCGAGGTTTTCTGTTGATTGGCTATCGAGTGTTTCTCGGGTACTCCAAGGACGACACGGTAATAGTAGTATTGCGAGCCAGATGAGCAATCCTGGCATTAATGCCAAGAATGTCAGTTCCATTACGCTACTTGTTTACTACTACCGCAACTTTTGGTTACTGTAGTTTTCGCAACTAGTTTTGGTGCGATCACTTCTTCTTTGTAAAGAATAGGTAATTCAGGTGCCATGTCGCCATCAGTCTTAGGACCTTTCAGGAATACACTCAATGCCTTAAATGGATGGTTAACAGTATCATTGACAGCGGTAGCTTCGAAGCCGCAATGAACCATACAGTTATCACATTTAGGATTTTTCCCAGTACCGTAATTGGCCCATTCGGTTTCTTCCATTAAGCCAGCAAAGGTTGATGCATAGCCTTCGCCAACTAATAAATAGCAAGGTTTTTGCCAGCCAAAAACATTACGAGTTGGGTTGCCCCAAGGTGTACATTCATAAGTCTGATTTCCAGCCAAGAAGTCTAAATAAAGAGATGATTGATTAAAGCGCCAATTCTTGCCAATACCCAGTTTAAATAAATCGCGAAAAAGTTGTTTACTCTCTGTTTTTTTCAAAAACACATCCTGTTTAGGTGCTCTTTCGTAGTGATATCCTGGAGAAATGGTGACAGCTTCAACACCCAATTCCATCGCCATATCCATGAACTCGGCAACTTCTTCGGCGGGCTCATTTTGAAACAAAGTACAATTGATGGTGACGCGGAAACCCTTTCCGATAGCCAATTTAATTACGCTTATACATTTTTCGAAGACCCCTTCTAAACAAACCGAAGCATCGTGTCGTTTTTTGTTACCGTCTAAATGGATAGAAAAGGTTAGATAGGGTGATGGTGTGTATTCGTCAATATGTTTTTTTAGCAATAGGGCATTAGTGCAAAGATAAACAAATTTCTTGCGCTCAATATAGCCATTTACTATTTGAGTCATTTCCTTGTGGATCAATGGTTCGCCTCCAGCGATAGAGACAACAGGGGCTCCACATTCATCAATGGCGTTCATGCACTCGTCATAACTTAACCGTTTATCAAGAATTTCTTTTGGGTAATCAATCTTGCCACAACCGGCGCAAGCCAAGTTACATCGGAATAAAGGCTCCAACATCAATACTAAAGGATATTTTTTTACACCACTGATTTTTTTACCGAGAATATATTTACCCATTCTGTATTGTTGAATAAGAGGGACACTCATTAAAATAACTCCAGATTATTTAATTTATTAGCATTATTCGTTATTTTCTCAACGGTAACACACTAAAACACCTTAAGATAAGTGATGTTTGAGTGAATGTACAGTCTGTGTTTTACTTAATTTTTTATATAACCTTAGGTCTTACTTTTTAGATCTAAATTATTGATCTTCTTGCATGCCTCTTTAGCACTATTCATAATAGATATATTTTAAAGCTAATAAATAATGGATAACGATATCAATACACCTCTTTTAGATCAGATTGAATGTCCCGCAGACCTCAGAATGCTGCCTGAATCGCAATTAGAACAGCTTGTGAAAGAACTCAGATTATTTTTACTACACTCCGTTAGTAAGAGTGGCGGACACTTTGCAGCGAGTTTGGGGGTGACTGAATTAACGGTAGCGTTACATTATCTCTATAATACACCTGAGGATCGTCTGGTTTGGGATGTGGGACATCAGGCTTATATCCATAAAATACTGACGGGTAGAAAAGCTGAATTACATAGTATTCGTCAATGGGAAGGTTTAAGTCCGTTTCCAAAACGTGGTGAAAGTGAATACGATGCCTTTGGTGTAGGCCACTCCAGCACGTCTATCAGTGCCGCTTTGGGGATGTCTATTGCAGCTGCGAGAACCGGTTCCGGGCGTAAGTCTGTCGCGATTATTGGTGATGGGAGTATGACTGCCGGAATGGCTTTTGAGGCATTGAATCATGCCGGTGCGCTACATAACGATTTATTAGTTATCTTGAACGATAACAATATGGCAATCTCACCTAATGTCGGAGCTTTGTCTAATCGTTTTGCACAGCTATTATCTGGAAAGTTTTATACTAGTGTCCGTAGTAGTGGTAAGAGAGTGTTGTCAAATATACCTAGTGCACTGGAGATAGCGAAGCGTGCTGAAGAACATGTAAAAGGAATGATTAGCCCAGGGACATTATTTGAGGAATTTGGATTCAACTATATCGGACCTGTAGATGGGCATGATATGCATGCTTTAATTGCGACACTAAAGAATATTCAAGAACTTACAGGTCCTCAATTTTTACATATTATCACCAAAAAGGGTAAAGGCTATGCACCGGCGGAAGATGACCCTGTCAAATACCATGGTGTAACGCCTTTTGATCCGAATAAAGGTATTATACCTTCTGGAAAGCCTTCATCAGGGCCGACTTATAGCAAAGTATTTGGTGATTGGGCTTGTGATATGGCTAAGCAAGATCATCGTTTTGTAGCGATTACACCTGCGATGCGCGAAGGTTCCGGCTTGGTACAGTTTGAAAAAGAGCATCCAGATAAATATTTTGATGTGGCAATAGCAGAACAGCATAGTATCACTGTTGCAGCTGGTATGGCGTGCGATGGTTTAAAGCCAGTTGTTGCAATTTATTCGACGTTCTTACAACGAGCCTACGACCAATTGATACATGATGTCGTTGTCCAAAAATTACCAGTACTGTTTGCTATTGATAGAGCTGGCTGTGTTGGCGCTGATGGTCCGACACATAATGGTTCATATGACTTAAGCTTTATGCGTTGTTTGCCGGGTATTGTTATTATGACACCCTCTGATGAAAATGAATGTCGACAGATGCTATATACTGGCTACCAGCTTGATCAGCCTGCCGCTGTTCGTTATCCACGTGGTGCAGGCCCAGGCATTGAAGTAGTCAAAAAAATGCAGACATTGCCTATTGGTAAAGCTGAACTCAGACGTAAGGGTAAAAGTTTGGCTATTCTGGCATTTGGTGCCATGGTTGAACCCTGCCAACGTATTGCAGAAGAAATCGATGCTACAATCGTGAATATGCGTTTTGTTAAACCTATTGATGAGATGCTTATTATCGATATCTGCGGAATTCATGAATTGGTCATTACCGTTGAAGAAAATGCCGTATGCGGTGGAGCAGGTGCAGCAGTGAATGAAGTGATCGCGGCACATGGAATCAAACAGGAAATTGCTAATTATGGCTTGCCAGATAGGCTATTGCAGCACGGTTCTAGAGAGGATATGTTGAGAGACGCAAAGCTTGATTATAAAGGTATTCTTAATTTTATTATTGAGCGGATGGATGAATCTGAGATGGATTATCTTGTTAGTAGCGCATCGTAGTTAGGAAAGAATTAACAAAGATTAATGATTATTAAACAATCTTTCCCATTTCTTCAATAAATCTTTCCATATCATTATTACTAATATCTCCCATACAAGAGATACGAAACAATGATTTGGCAAAGTCACCTTGTCCGGCGTAGATCACAAAGCCAGCAGTTTTTAGTTTGTCATGTAATTCTTCATAACTGATACCTTTAGGTAACGGGAATGAATTTAATACACAGGAAGTTTCATTTTGTTCGAGAGAGGCTTTGATGTTTAATTTGTGTAAACCATTCCGAACGATGTTCATTCGTTGCCAGTATTGTTTTTGGCGTTCTTGCCAACCACCGGTATCGTTTAACTCATCTAATGCCTCGGCCAAGGCATAGAATGTTTGTATTGATTGGGTAAAAGGTGTTCCGTTGCTGTCTTGCAATTTCAGATAGTTTACAAGATCAAGATAAAGTGTGCGGGCAGGGGTTGCCGACATTTGTATTATCGCTTCTCTGTTAGCAATAACGAATGAAGTGCCGGGGACTCCATGTAAACATTTATTTGCTGTCGCAGCACAGGCAGCGATGTTCCATTCTTTGAATTTAATCTCTTCTGCACCAAAGCTGCTGACAGCATCGAGCAAGAGTGGAATATTCCCATATTTACTACAGAGTTCTGCAATGACATCAATATCATTTAACCGTCCAGTGGTTGTTTCATGGTGTACAACGGCAATATGGGATAGTTGTCTATTGCACAGCAGCTCATTTTCTAATTTGGTCAGATCAATTTTCTCACCCCATTCATGATGTAGTATGACATGATCTATATTATGCGTTTTTGCTATATAGCTTAAGCGTTCACCATAGACACCATTTTCTATGATCAAGACCTTGCCATATGTAGGTACAAGGCTAGTCATCATTCCCTCCATTGCCGAGGTACCAGAGCCTGTAAAGACTATGCTTGCCCATTGTTCTGCTGG
>CAJJDJ010000132.1 GCA_905182825.1 Thiotrichaceae bacterium UBA7359 | reverse complement strand
TTGTCTTCAGCTTGACCATCGGACATCAACACAATCAATTTTCTATGTCCAGTAAATGACTTTAAATGTTCAATCGCTTTGATGAGATTTCGATATAATTCAGTAGTTTTTCCTTGTGCGTTTAAAGAATCTACTGACTTCGACAGTAGTGATTTTGAAGCCCCTACAGGAGCTAAAATCTTTATAGATTTATCAAAAGAGGCTATCCCAACACTATGATCTGGGCTGATTTTAGTTAATAGTTTTTTAATATGAAATTTATTTTTTTCGATAACATCCTGTCTATTAGGGTCACTTGTGTCAACCAAAAATAAAATTGCGGTTGTTTTTTTAGCTTCGGAAGGTTGGCTTAATTTATTTACTTGAAGATGATCAGTGTTCGAATTTGCTGATATGCCAGTAATTGTGATTGGTATTAAGGTTCGATATGAACAGCTAAGTGTAGCCTTAGATTGCTCGCAACTTATATCGAGTTTATCTGTTAATATCTCCCAAGAAGATACGTGCGCGGAATATGTCCATAGAGATAAATGAAATAGTAAAGTCGTAATATTTCTATTCAATTATCTTGTATGTCCTATTTTTCCGGAAAAAGAGGGTCTGGTAAATCATAAAATTCAATATAAACTGACTTGACACCACGCCGTTGTTCATCCACTTGATTCATTGTTTCGTCAGGCTCTTTAAATTCTCCTAACTGTGCGATATCCTTATCTAGCTTTGACTTAACGTTGATAATTTTTTCATGCAGCTCATTTGAATAGTCTAATTCATATGCACGTGGTGCGTATGTACTTGACATGTTTTCTATTTCAGCTATCCAAAGATAGATGAAGCCTTTTTTCCCGGTTTCTTTATTAGGTTGTTCTACATGCGCTGAGATTAAACGAAACTGTAGCGGTAATTTCTCGGTTGTAGGCCAACCAAGTAACGGAGGAAACGAAAAATAAGTTATGATATAGAAAGCTGATGTGATTATTATACTCGTAGCTTTAACTCGCCATGACCACTTAGAATAAAGATTAATGCTAAGTAAAAGTAAACCAATTAAAATATAGGCTGAAATTATGCCAGTTATACCTAACATCATAATTTTTTCTCCAGTGTGATTGATTTTTTAGCCAAGTTCTACAAGAGATTTTGGTAGAAAATTTATTCCGTAGACGCTTCCATCGCTACCAATTTTAAATCTGACAGCTGTTTTCTCATCACCTCTTTTTTCTAAGTTAACAGTTCCATAGTAAATGACTTCCAGTTTAGGGTTAACTTTGACCAATCTGACCTTAACATCAACGGGAGTTTTCGTTTCGGAGGCGTAATAGTGAAGGTTGACTATGTATTCACCCTTGACTACCCCTCTTAGCGTTACTACTTCCTGATTTAGTGGGTTTTGAATCTCCTTACCTGCAATTGTGATGATATCATTAACCAAACCTCTATCATCACGATCAAGATGCAATAATCCAGCTTCAGGCGTTCTAAACCAAAGTATTTGCCCTTCGGGATCTTCAACCCAAACATCGACGTCATCTGGACTATTATCTTCCCACGTTATAGTTAATATATATTCTGCTTTAGGATCAATAATGCCCGATTTTGCTTCAGGATTCATAAACATAATGGCAACTAAAAACAAAAACGTAAAGCCCAACAGTGCATTGAACAACAGGTCTGTAAAGGGGTCAGAGCGAAGGCGATCTTTAATACTCATTTCCTAATTAATTTCCTGAAATCTTTGGAATGATGTGGACCTGTGTCAGGTGACGAGTTAGTTCTATAAGTTCATCTGCATGTCTATCTAGCATATGATATTGAGTTGCCGATAAAAGACTACAGGTTAATCCTGCAAGCGTAGTATACAAAGCTGTACCCATGCCATTACTCATATGCTTCAATATTTTTTGCATACCGCTCACATCAAAATCAGCAATATTGGCAACTGAACCCAGCATGAATATAAATCCAACAATAGTGCCAAGGAGCCCTAGTTTCAACATCATATCGGAAACAAACCATCCAATTTCTTGAGGACCTTTTAAACGTGACTCATAAACCTCAATTAAATCGGTGGATGAAATTAAATCTTCAGCACTATTTTTATTATTATACCGATAATGAAGGTCTCTAATATATTCAGACATGAAACAATCAGGCAGTTTAACGTTTGAATCAATGATTACTTTTTCGTCACGAATCGTCAAATCAAGTTTAACTTCATTTTTAATAATATCATTAACTTGCATAGACAGGTTTGCTTGTGATGAAAGCATGTAGATTCTTTTCGCGCAGTGCAGAGTGACTAATAGGTATGTCAATGCGATTACCCAACAAATATTACTTTGATCGACGCTGAATAGTGCATAAATGATGCCTTCATTCCAGGCAACTGTTAAAGCAAATATTATTAGACCAGTTAAAATAAACCAACGAAGTAAAAGATTGTGCTCATGATGTTGTTTCATTATTTAATAATACCCTTTTTAAATTTTATCTAAAATAAATGGGTCTTCTGATGCTGCGTACTCTACCACCGAACGGAGTGTTTTATTAATAGTTTTAAATACGGTACTCATTTTTGAGTTATCCGTTTCTAGCGGCAATAACCGTGTAGCTACTGTTATATATTCATTAGAGTCAGTGATTGTTACTTTGTATGGACAATAATTGATGTAGCGAGGTTCAATCATCAACATTTTTTCTGCGATAGTTAGATTGCAAAATAGTATTACTTCATTTTGTGGAAAATCGATATTACCACGTTCTTTAATAGCTTTTCCTATATGAAGTCGATTTGTTATTCGAAAATTATTTTCAGTTATTGCAAACTCTGCATCCTGAACCACATTTGCAAAGGTTTTTTTTGATTTTTTTTCATAGATTTGCTCATTTTCATTCGCGCAACCACAGAGTAAAATAGATAGAAATAGAACAATAGTCTGCATTGTTAATTGGCTGAATTCTAAAGAAAAAAATATTCTTTTCATGACATAAGAAGTAGCAAACAATTATGGTTTCTTTTAATTAACACTAATTTATTATTCTCTAATTATTACCTGGGTTCCAATGAGCACAAACTTTTTCAGATCATTAATTTCTTCATTAGTCAAAGCAATACAGCCGTCTGTCCAGTCGAAGGACTCATGAATATTTAATTTTTCTTCATTTGTAATACCTAAGCCATGTATCCCGATGAAGCCTCCTAATTCGGTATCTTGTGGTGGCGCTTCACGTTTGCTGTATGCCTTAGCTATGCGTTTAAATTCATTAGAATCAATAATTTTATTTTTGTAGCCATACCAAGCATCGAGTAGGTTTGGATAGTCTAACTGAATAAAAAAATGAAAGCGGCTGCTCTCTTTAACATTAGCTACTTGATATATACCCAAAGGAGTTTTACTGTCACCACGCAAACGTTTGGTACCTTCACCACCTTTGCCACTAGCAATATAATATTTTTTCACTACTTGACCAAAACTTTCAACAATAAGCTCATTTTTTTTCTTTGATATCAATAATTGATACTCATTAGCGTATACAGGAGTCATTACGTAGAAACTAAATATAAATAATGAAGCAAGAATAAGAAAATGGCGCATTATTATTTTCATTATGTATTGTGTAATTCCTTTGAGGTCTATGACGAACTATACAAATTTAAACTGAGCTTATATTTTATCAATATATACTATTGAGATAGTATTGCCATAATATCAATGGCTAAATAAGAGATAGTTCAGCGAATCATCGTTTGAGAGATATTAGGACTTGGGATATATTAAATATTATGGAAATTCAGCGATATAGTAAAATAGCAATAATTATTCATTGGCTTATGGCTATTATGATAATTGCTATGATTTGTATGGGTGTTTATATGTCTGATTTGCCTAAAGGCTCCGAAGAGCGTACTTGGTTCTTTACGCTCCATAAATCAATAGGTCTGACTTTGGCGCTATTAGTTGTTATTAGATTGGTGACGAAGCTAATTAATCAA
>CAJJDJ010000131.1 GCA_905182825.1 Thiotrichaceae bacterium UBA7359 | reverse complement strand
AGTAGATCAGTTTTGATCTTATTTTGCAATTTAATAAATTCTTGTTCACGATGACACAGATCTGGCTTTAATAGTGCCTTACGAACACGTTCACTTAAAACAACTGGGCCAGGGTTCAGTAATATAGTCATTCTTAAAAGCTGCTATTGATGTGTTTCATCAGTCTGACCAATACTTCATTCGGTGTGATATCGGGTCTAGGTAAATTTTCTATTGTCCCAGATGATATTTCTATATGGGCGAATATAGGACCGTCTTTTGGTTCTAAATCAAATAGCTTATCAATTATATCGATTTCATTACCGGATAGACAAACACTATAACCACTTGCTTCTGCCACCTTTATAAAATCGATATTACCACCAACGGTAGCTTGACCACCGGTAGAATCATGAACTTCATTATTTAATAATATGTGGGTTAGATTATGACCTGCGTAACTACCTATAGTAGCAAAATTACCCATGCGCATTAGACCTGCGCCATCGCCATCAATAATAACAACTTTTAAATCAGGCCTGGCTAAGGAAACACCTAAACCTAATGATGAGGCACAACCCATAGAACCCACCATATAAAGCTGATTGGAGCGATCATCGATGGCAAATAACTCACGGCCAGTAAATCCTGTTGTCGCAATTAACACTGTGTTTGTCTCGGGTGTCTGTTCAACAATCCGTTGCAATACCTTATTACGGTTAAGAGTTGATGTATCGGGATTGTATGATGAACAAACAAGCGTCTTTCGCGATGAAATATCTTTTACTGGATTTTTATGTAACGCCTGTGGTGCAACTGTACCTTTTTCCATTATGAATGCATAAGGTCTTTGTTCTTTTTTCATATACTCATCGGCACGCTGTAGAGCTGGTTCTATATCTTCAGCATTACTTGGAAATACTTCCCAAGGGACGCACATGATATCGAACAATTTTTTAGTTATTTGCCCCATTAACTCATGTTGTGGCTCGTCTTCAATTCCAGGCTGACCACGATGAGTACTTATGAGTAAATTTGGAATACGAAACACATAGGAAAGAGATGTTAACGGACTGATAGCGTTACCTAGCCCTGAGTTTTGCATCATGACAACAGAACGCTCACCACCTATTGCTGCTCCTGCTGCGGTTGCTAATGCATCTCCTTCGTTAGCAGAGGAAACGTATTCCAATGTGTCATCGTTTATTACGTAATTTATAAAGGGTGTCAGAAATGAGCATGGCACACCTGTATAACGACTGAAGCCGAATTCGCGTGCGGCTTCAATAAATTCTTTTGCTTCGATCAATTTTGCTCTCTTTATTTTGTAAAGTCGCTAGCGCGATCTATATCATCCAATGAATTTACGTCAAGCCAGTGGCCATCGATATAATGAACATGGATTGGTCTACCTTCTTGTATCAAATAATTTAATAAATCAGGCAGCGTAAGTTCATTGAAGTTTTCTGCTGACTTTAATTCTGTCAATGCCGACTCTATCCATTCTCTACCTTGTTTTCTGACACGCATCATCCCGATCCAGTAACCAGAAGGTTTTTTCTCAGAGGCACCTACTGAAGAGGATAGCTGTGCTAGTGTGACATCTTGCATAAACGGAGAACGATCATCATTTTTACTGCAATAGGCATAATCTGGTGAGCCGGTGATATTCGGATTATCCAAAGCAGAATCAACAATAATGACAACTTCACCATCTGTTTCTATCAAGTCTCTGAGAATATATTCCCGGAACAATAGATCACTGTAAAGAATCAACATGTCGTCATTGAAATTTTCTTTTGCACATATCAGTGTTTGTAGTTCGTCACCTTTTTCATAATCTTCATTGATACATTTTTCAATACCGAGAAGATCTATTGCTTCCTCTTTATAACCTGCAATGACAGTAGATTTGTTGATACCTGCTTTTTTCAAGCCGTCCATTAATCGATCTAATAAGGTTTTACCGCCGATACTGATCATTGCCTTTGGTTTATCGCGCGTAAGCTCTCGTAATTCACTACCTCTGCTTGCAGCGAGAATGACGGCATGGACATCTGATTTTTGTACCAGATATCTATCTTGTGCCTGGCTTAATTCATCAGTCCCTTGTAACTCAAAAATATGGTCAACACTGGCAATTTTATCTTCAATATCGACTAAGGATTCTGAATCAAAAATAACTTTACTAGTTTTTTCCATTTCATGAACAGATGAACGAATTAAATGATTGGCCCAAATAACCAAATTAATTCCTGCCTTACGAAAGGCATCTGTTGGTGTGCTGTAATATTTCGTTGGAACAATAACTAAGGGTGAACGCTCAGCCCATTCTTTTGCAAAGGCGAGGATCTCATCTGGTCTGGAGAGTTTACTATGAATTAATATGCCATCAGCACCGGCTTGACGATAGGCCTCCGCTCTCTTCAATGCTTCATTTAATCCCCAGCCGGCAATCAACGCTTCAACTCTAGCAACGATACTAAAGTCATCATTGGACTGACTATCTTTACCTGCTTTAATCTTGCCACAGAATTCATCAATATCGGCCAAGGGTTGTTTGTTACCATCGATGAAGCTATTTGTTTTTGGAAATTGTTTATCCTCTATACAAACGCCAGCAACATCACGTTGCTCTAGCTTTACGACAAGCCGACGCATATTGTTGAAGTTACCATAACCGGTATCACCATCTAACAAGATTGGAATACTTGTTGCATCAGACATAAACTCTAGCATGTCGACTACCTGAGTCCAGCTTGCTTCATTACTGTCACGCACACCAAATTGTGCTGACATGGCAAGGCCACTACCCCACACACCTTTAAAACCTGCACTTTCTACAATACTGGCAGAGATACCGTTATGTGCTTCCAGAATAAATTCAAGTTGATTTGATTCAAGCAAAGATCTTAGTTGTTTACACTTGCTCATTTTTTTACGACTATTTTTAGACATTTTTATATTTAGCTACTGATTAATAATTGATAGGTGATAATTTAGGGATTATCTCGTTTTGAGCACGTTCAATATCTTCAGGAAAATCTATTTCGATCCAAGGAATACCAGTAACATCTTCATAGCCAAATTGCTCGGGATATATTAATAACAGATCGCGAATTGCTTCTTCATACTGCGTATTGTTTTTATTTTTTGCAAGATAGTCATCTATTCGGCTAAGCAGAGATGCACCTATTAGCTTAGTAAATTTGAAAAACCCAACTGATTCACCTTGTGTGGCGTAATCAAGTTCTTCAGCAATATTTTTACTAAACTCATTTATTTGACCGTTTTTATCAATACAAATTTTGACAGGTTCATTACCGGGAATGAAATCACGGTCGAGCAAAAGGCAGTTTTTTATATTCGTATTGATCAGACGAGTAATCATTTCATGATCATACAGAACATCAGCATCCATCAAAATAAATTCAGATTCATTGAATAGTATTTCTTGTGCACAACCAAGACTGATGATGCTTCCTTCGGCATAACGATCGTTATAAATATAGTTTATTGATATTGCTTCATTATTGAGATGAGTCTTAATCATTTCAGACTGATAGCCGGTGACTATTGTTATTTCTTCTATATGGTTTGCTGAAAGAATTTCAATATGACGTTTTAATAGACTTTTCCCTTCAAACTCCATTAATGATTTAGGTTGATTTGCTGCATGCGTACCAAGTCGGTTACCAATGCCTGCGGCAAGAATAATAGCCTTCATAATTTTGTTATTTATATCTTTGAGTAAATGGTTATCGTACCAAAGGTCTTTAAGTCCCTCATATGCAACTATCAGAAACACTTGGATTGTAACATTGTTACTAAAAATGTCCTTATGTACATTTTTAGATGAAAATTCAATCACGAATAACATATATTAATAAGCCATTCTTAATGATTATAATCAATATATTTAATCCTACAAATGAATATTACTAAACGAGTTGACGATGAGAGTATGTGGGGTATTTATCAAAGGGCAATGACACACCGGCTGAGTAAGGTACTGTTTTAAAAGTAGACTTGTCTGAGAACTTAGGTGATGTGAAATCAGAATAGTTATATCACGATTTTTTTAATGAAACGCATACCGCGATAAAATTATCGTGTTATATCTAGCTGAAAATCTTAATGAACTATTGGTTTTCAGAGCTCGTATTAAAATTGCAATCAAGCATGTAAATACACAAAATCATTTGTCATCTTGTTGGCATAATTTACTGTAATATCAAACCAATTAATATGTTTCTGGTTAGAATCAAGGTATGAAGTTTCTGTATGTTAGTTTCATCCATATTATGTCGCTTAATACAACAAAAAACATGCCCATGGATTCTATTGGTTCTCCAAATCAGGTGTTATCTGAACAAATATAATAACGAATCAAATTAATCTTACATCGTTGGAGATTGTCACGAACGAATAATTAACTGGTAAAAAATATTTCTGGCTGATATTTTTTCTTTTTTTAATAAATTCAAATTGAGTGTCAATTGCATTTTATTCGACTATTCATAAAGGTCATTAATCAAGAATTTCTTTACAATTATATTGATATACGTTTCTCGAACAATCAATTTTCACGAGGGTTATGTTGTTTATATAGGTTGATCATATTTTGTGTGGATGAATCGAATCCTTTTGTTACAATCGTATCTTCCAAACTCTCATTAATCTCAGTAGCAAGTTTTTTTCCTAGCTCGACACCATGCTGATCAAAAGAGTTAATACCCCATAGTAAACCTTGTACAAACGTTCTGTGTTCACAAATTGCGATCAAAGACCCTAGCGTTTTAGGTGTAAGCTCAGAATACAAAATAGTTGTACTTGGCTTATTACCAGGAAAATATTTGTTTGGATCAGAGTCTTTTTCCCCTTGCATTAAAGCTTTACTTTGAGCAAAGCAGTTAGCGATTAATTGTGCATGATGTGTTTTATTTCCTTTTTTTGATAATGGCACAAGAAAATCAATTGGGACGAAATGAGTCCCTTGATGAAGTAATTGGAAAAAAGAGTGTTGTGAATTTGAGCCTGTCGAACCCCAGACAATGGGCATAGTTTTGTAATTGATGGGGTTGCCATTTAAATCAAATGATTTACCGTTGCTCTCCATGAAAAGTTGTGCAAGGTAATCAGGGAAAAGTCTCAATGATTCGTCATAAGGAATGAATGCATGTGTTTGTGCGTCAAAGAAATTGGAATACCAGTAATCAATTAAAGCAAGAATAATAGGGATATTTTTTTCTATTGTTGTTTTAGAAAAATGTTCATCTACCTCATGAGCACCGGAAAGTAGGTCTTCGAATTTATCGAAACCAATTGATAGCGCAATAGGTAATCCAATTGAGGACCACAATGAGAAACGGCCACCAACCCAATCCCACAATTCAAAAATATTTTCATTTGTTATACCAAATTTACGTGCTGCATCAGGATTGTTAGAAACAGCTACAAAATGTTTTTCTATATTATCGCATCCAATTTCCTTCATCCATTTTTTTAGCGTGCTTGCATTTGTTAACGTTTCTATTGTTTTAAATGATTTAGATGAAACGATAAATAAAGTTGTTTCAGGATTTATTGATTTTTGTAGAGATTCAATTGTTTGATAATCGATATTAGATATAAAAAAAGATCGCGTGTCATTTTGCCGATATTTTTCTAGGGCATCAACCACCATTTTAGGACCTAGGTCAGAGCCCCCAATTCCTATATTAACAAAAGTATCAATAGGTTTGTCTGTCCACCCCCGGTGAGTTTCATCATGAATCTTTTCAACAAAAGTTTTAACCCTATTAAGTTCAGCATGAACTTTTCCAACAATGTCTTTATTATCCACTTTAATTTCTTGTCCAACTGTAGCTCTCAGAGCTGTATGTAGTGCAGCACTATTCTCTGTTGTATTAATCTTTGCACCAGCGAACATTGATCTAATAGA
>CAJJDJ010000130.1 GCA_905182825.1 Thiotrichaceae bacterium UBA7359 | reverse complement strand
ACCAACAAATTTTGGAAATACGCCACCAGCAAAAGCCCCTGCTAAGCCGCCCCAACCTGATGGAACTGCAATATACTGCTTACCACCAGCTAGGTAGCTGATTGGGCCTGAACGGAGACCAGAGCCTGTGTTGAACTTCCATAATTCCTTACCGGTGTCAGCATCATAAGCCATGTAATCGCCAGTAGAATTGCCATTAAAAACAAGACCGCCGCCGGTTGTTAAAACAGAAGCCATTCCAGGATTATCACCATAATCAAGAGACCATTTGACTTTACCTGTGAATGGGTCGCGAGCATCTAAACGTGAGGTCGCTGCTTTTGTACCTGGAACGGGAACGATTTCAAATTTTGCAACACCCAATAGAAGGGCAGCAAAGGCAATCGTTTCTGGATCTTGTGGGCCAGCTTTAACTGTATTACAAAATTCCCAACCATTAGAATACCAAAGTCCTGAATTGGGATTATAAGCTGCATGTTGCCAACTACGAGCACCCAACAATGATGGGCAGAAAGTTGTGTCTGTTTCTGTATTTGGACGCAGCGGTTCAATTAATGCACCAGTTTTAGGATTAATGCCTTTAACCCAGTTGACATTTTTAGCAAATTGCCAAACATTGGTAGGCTTCATTGATGCCTTATCAAGAACAGTAACAAAACCACCCTTATTCAAATGAATAATATGATCTTTGCCATCTTTTTGAATAGTCATGATTTCGTATGCTGAATCATAATCCCAGCTATCATTTGGAATTTCCTGATGATGAGCCTTTATCTTGCCTGTCTTTGCATCAATAGCAACGAGAGACGCGGTGTAAAGGTTATCACCCAAACGAGCAGTATTATTAAAATCAGGTGCAGCATTACTGGTACCCATGTAGATAGTATCTGTCTTAGCGTCATAAACGCCTGGCTGCCAAGAACCACCACCACCAATTTTACCTGAGTCTCCAGGCCAGCTCTTAGGATCATCTTTTATGGTATTAGTTTCCCATATCTTTTCACCAGTTTTTGCATTTACGCCAAAAATCGCACCTTGAAGAGGCTGATCACCACCAGTGTGACCACTATAGATTATGTCGCCAGCCAATTGTGGAGGGAAAGAAAAATTACAACCATAACAATTTTCGAAGTCTGTCAATTGTATTTCCCATTTCACTTCACCACTTTTCTGATCTAAAGCAATAAAACGACCGTCTAGTGAACCTAGATAGACCATACCATGACCTACAGAAACACCGCGCTGTTGAGCAGCCCAAAAGGTTTCTGCCGTTAATGGATGAAGTTCAGGCTTGTAATGCCATAGTGCGCTACCGGTTGCACCATCGACAGCAAATACATTGTTGTTTGCTGCGACGTAATAAAGGATGCCATCAAGAGCTATGGGAGTCGCTTGTAATCCCATTTGTATATCACCTGGTTGGTGTATCCAAGCTACCTTTAGGTCCTTTACGTTATCTTTGTTAATCTGATTTAATGGACTATATCGCCATGCATTAGAATCACGACCATAATCGGCCCAGTCACCATCCGGCCCCGCATTTACTGTGAATGAATAACCACTGAGCATTGTTATCGCTCCAGCGATTAATAATGCTTTCGAACTTTTAGAATTAAATATTTTCACAATCTCCTCCTATGAAGATAGTTATAATAATAACTTACGATTTTTAAAAACTTAATCCAACAAAACATGCGTGACGTTATTTATTGTTATTGTCGACATATAAATGGATTACTCGAGTGTAAACTCCTAATAATAGGATTTCAATACTAATATTGTCGACAATCAGAATTCTTTTCAAGAATTCTAGGTTTCCATAAATTGACAGTATGTATTGAACTAAATCTAGCCTTATTAGTATCCGTTCTTGTCTAGATCATGACACCTTCTTTTTCTGGAAAAAAGTAGAAACGTTATGTTGGTTCCATACTAATAGAACAGAATATCAATACTAATATTGTCGACAATCAGAATAATTTTCAAGAATTTTTAGGTTTCCATACATTGACAGCATGTGATGAACTAAATCTAGCCTTTTTAGTATCCGTTCCTGTCACTGTTATGACGCCTTCTTTTTCTGGGAAAAAGTAGAAACGTAATGTTGGATCCATACTAATAGAAAAGGTTAGAAGGGCTTTTACTATTGGTTTATCGTTATAATCAACTACAAGGGTGTCTACAAAGAAAGCAGGTGGTATTACGCTAGAGCCGGGTTTTTCAGGCGCCAAACCAGTAATATTAGGATGACGCACTCTGATTTGCATTAAATTAGGACGTCCCAATTTGACTAGACCAACAACTTTCATTTTCATCTTGCCTAATAACTTCATTGAGTCGTCCATACTAGCTGGCGGTGGTGCAGAGCATGCTCCTTTAGCCTTCACAAAACTTTTACTCATATACAGTTCCCCAGTATTTAATTCAGCAACTGTGCGTATGTAACTATACTCATTGATACGAATGCGCATCGCCAAGTCAGCTTTACCACTTTCAGGAGTGAATTCAAATATACCAACTAATGGCATAGGGTTTTTATCAACGAAGATATGCATCTTCTTAATGTAGCGATCTTTGGTTTGTATGATTTTTGTATGAATAGACACAGGAACGATCGAGGCATCTTCGGCCATGACAGGTGCTTTTACTTTCAGTATTTTTTGATCTATTCCTTCTATGATTTTACGATTCTGAAAATTTTGTTTTCTTAAATTCTTTTCCCATGCTTCATCTGAACGTTCTTGTGCCGTTCCTGCAGCAAGAGCTGAAAATGAAAATTGTAATAACGATATGACAAGAAGCCTATTAAATAAGCACTTTTTTGAGTTCCTGATTTTGAATGTCTTCATAAATTTTAATCGCTCATGCATGTTAATTACTAAAGTAGTTGAAACACCAAGTTTTAATAAAGTAAAAAATTAGAGTTGAAATTTACAATCTATAATCTAACTTTGAAGCATTTTTGATTTTCTGTCTAGTCCATACTTTTTCAACTTCAAGTATAGAGTACTCTTTGCCATTCCTAAATGACTAGCAGTTTTTGTTATATTTCCATTTTTAGACTTTATTGCAGCAATAATGATAAGACGTTCAGCACCCTCAAGAGAGAGATTGTTATCACTCAAAATAATATTTTCTAATACTCTTTCCTCACCATTTTTTTCTGCGTTATTATCAAATTCTGTTGGTAGATCCACAAGTGAAACTGTTTCTGTTTGGCACATCAGTACTGAACATTCTACAACATTTCGTAACTCTCTAATATTTCCTGGCCATTTATAACTTTTTAATGTTTTGATGAAATCCGAAGAAAACTGCTTCTTTTTTGCACCATCTCTTTTTGCTATCTCATCAGCGAAGAAATCTATCAACATTTCAACGTCATTCTTTCGCTCACGCAAACTAGGTATAGAAAGCGTGATTACTGATATGCGATAAAATAAATCCATTCGAAAAAGACCTTCTTTTACGTCGTGATTTAAATCGCGATTCGTTGCAACGAGCACTCGAAAATTTACTTTACGTTGCTGATGATCTCCAAGACGACATATTTCACCTTCTTGTAGAACGCGTAAGAAATTAGCCTGAATATCTAATGGCAATTCACCAATCTCATCTAAGAAAAGCGTACCACCATCTGCAGCTTCTATTTTACCTTTTTTCCCGCCTCGAATAGCCCCGGTAAAAGCACCTTCTACATATCCGAATAGCTCACTGGTGATTAAATCTCGTGATAATCCCCCGCAGTTTAAAGTTATTAGTGCTCCTTTACTATTCGGTCCTGCTGCATGAATAGCTTTTGCAAACATCTCTTTACCAACACCTGTTTCTCCCTGTATTAATATAGGAACAGGAAGTGTAGCGAGTCGTTGGGCTTTGTTGATTGTTTTCTTTAAAGCTTTACTAGAACCAATAATATCTTCGAAATGCTTTCGTTCATTATTCAATGATGATTTACTTCTAATTCTATCCTTCGGTGACCCTACATATACAGAATGTGGTGATGGAATGATTAGCATGCTACCTAGTTGATCTTGACCTTCCATAACAGGTTCGATCCATTCATTACATAACCATTCAGCCTCAAGCATTTTTGACTCTTGATTATTTATATCATGTATAAAATTCTTTCCGTTATTCTTTAAGTCAACTCCACGCATTGCAAGATTAGAAGCGACATTTTCATTAGCTTTAACCAAACTCCCGTAATTATCAAGTAACATCAAAGCATCATTTGTCGGTGAAGAAAAAATCGAAACTGCTGCATTTAATAGACGATTTTTTTCCTCTAATCTTATACCCACAAGCCTGCTTTCTATCCTACCCGCAGCTTCAACAACTAATGCTTGAGTGTGATAGCTAAAATCACTCGTTAAACCCGACAAGTCTAGAGCACCAATTATTTCCTGACTGCGGGGATCCCTGATCACCATTGCAGTACAAGTCCACGACTTTATTCCTTCACAAAAGTGTTCCGAAGTATTAATTTGAATTGGCATACCAACTGATAGAACTGTGCCAATCGCATTTGTCCCAGCAGCTCGTTCGCTCCAGTTCGCTCTGACCGCCAGCTGAATATCATGTCCATCCTCAACAGTTTTACGATCACCCTCGACATGAAGGCAGATACCGTTTTTGTCCGCCAGTATCATCATAGAACCGGAACCCGCGAGTAGATTACGTGCGTGCTCCATTACAGGTTTAGCAGCTTCGACTAATTGTGCATTATCTTTAAGAAGTATTTTATATGTTTTATCATTCACACTTAAACGGGTTTTACTGCTTGAAGGGTCAACGCCATCTTCCAAACACCTTGCCCATGAATCACTTACAATTTTTCGAATCGAATTTTTAGGAAGTTCCCCACAATTAACATACCTATCCCAAGCCAAATCGACTTTTCCAGGGTTTATATTATATGGTGCATGTTTATTCAAATTCTTCATCCGTAGTTTGTCTTAACCTTTTGATTTCCACACTATGCCTAAAACCAAAAATAACTCGATATCGAGCCCATTAAATAACTAAAAGATCGCTTCTCATCAATCAATACAAGCCTTTTTTTTCGGCTATGTGATAAAACGTATGATTATCGTACACCTAGAGATTGTCTTTTTCAAGCCCATC
>CAJJDJ010000129.1 GCA_905182825.1 Thiotrichaceae bacterium UBA7359 | reverse complement strand
AGCTTTTCGACACGTGGATACTTGATCACAGCGACAGCGATGAAATCGTTGAGTTTGCTTCTTTTGGTGCACAAAAGAGAGAGCATACGGCCTACTTGACTGTATTCACTCTACTAAACTTCAAGCGTGACACAATCAATCCTATGTTTGTTGCTGGTACAGACTTGAGCAACGGTGGTGGTTTTGGTATCGCTGCAGTTGAGTTTGTCTTTGGTGATGATTGGCGTGTGAAGCTAGAAGCTGATCTCTGGTGGAATGATGGTGATAAAAAGAACACAGCATCAGACAACATCGGTTCTGGCTTTAACAATCAAACATCGGGTCAAGGTGGTACATTAGCCGCTGGTACTTCGAATCCTCTTGGTTTTCGTGAAGGTAATGCATCACTTTTTGATTGGTTCGCTGATGATAACCAAATTGTCCTGAAGGTTACGAGACAGTTCTGATCTAAGTAGTAAAAAATAAACATGATTTAATCATAATGTCCTGCAGTGATGCAGGACGATTTTAAAAAAGGTAGGAGTATTTATATATGTACATGAAAATATTAGCTACATCAGTAATATCTTTGGGGTTGCTTGTTGGCGCTCCCCTGAGCTCTGTTGCTGAAGAAATGCCTGAAGGCACAATCATCAATGCCGCAAACCTGGATAGTGTTATCGATATGACGTTCGAAGGTAAGCGTGTTGGGGATATGTTGCCAGGCAAGTATGAATGGATGATTCGTAATCATCATTTAGCGATACCTGTTCGTCATTCAGAGCCTGTGCCAATGGATGAGAAGTACATGTCATGGACTCAGAAGAGCAAAGAAACTGTAAAATTTAATCCAACTGACCGAACTGCAACAGGTTGGACAGCAGGAATGTTCTTTGATCCACAAGATATCAAAATGGATGATCCGCATGCCGGAGACAAGTTAATCTGGAATCTGCGTGGACCTACATATGGTGCCACTATGGATCTTCGTCACATTTCTTGGGTGTTCTTGGACGCCACAAAGGGTATGGAACGTATTCAACGTTGGTGGGCTCAGCGTTACTATATGGAAGGTCGTCTAGATGGCGGACCTATTTCTGAAGGTGATGGCAGTATCATGCAAAAAACTGTTTTGGTTGCTACCTATCCTCAGGATATTAAAGGTTTAGGTATTTTCCAGATCCGTTATAACGATCCTACTTCAAAAACACCAGATGACACTTGGGCTTATTTAAAGTCTGTTCGTCGTGCACGTCGTTTGACAGGTAGTTCTTGGATGGATCCAATTGGTGGTACCGTGCAATTGTATGATGATTGGGATATTTGGGATGCTGTTCCTACCAAATACCAGTCTACTAAATTGCTAGGTCGACAATGGATATTTGCAGTCGCACATGCACCGCTAATGACAGTTGATTTAACATACAAAAACACCATTAAAGAGTTCCCAGCTGTAGGCATGGACATTCCTCCACACTTTTTCCCTGCGCCACAAGTGCAGTGGGAACCACGTGAAGTATTTGTGATCGAGGGCGTTCCGCCAGTTGAACATCCATACAGTTTGAAAACGGTTTGGATGGAAGTTGATTATCCGCGACCTTACTATGGTGAAGCACTTGATCAAAACGGCAAATTTTGGAAATCATTTATTTTTCAAAACCGTCGTGACGTTGGTGATGATGGATACTTATCTACCATGCCAGTTGTTGGTCATATCATCGATTGGAAGGCTGAGTTCTCTACGACTTGGTCATCTAACATGAAGGCTAACCCAGCTGGTGTTGAAGCGGATGATGTAACTCTCAAGAAGTTAATCAGTATCGCAAAATAGCAATTAGTACAATAACAATAACTTAGTTTTAATATTGTTCTCCCCACAAAGGTGACTGCTGGATAATTCTTTCTAGCAGTCACCATTTTTATTTAGGGGTGTATTCAAAACAAATGACACGTTAACCATTTAAAAGATTACTAATGTCTCTTTAGATCTTGATGGTTAAGAAACACATTATGAAGAAGGGTTGTTATGAACATGTCAGAAAATAATACTGCAGTAGAAAAAATATCTGGAATATCTGAACCTGCCGATTCAATTGGGCAGAAAATAGCAAAACTTATTCTTTCTATAATGCCTTGGGCGATTGTCGGAACACTACTGTGGGCTGGTATTTTCATTAAACCTACGGCAGTAATAGAAGAAGTTGTCCCGCCGGTGATAAATGTCCGAGACAATATTTTCGGTTTGAGTAAAGTAAATTCTGATGTTTACATGGCTGTTGGTAATTATGGGAAAATTATAATATCCACTGACAAAGGTAAAACTTGGAAGAGTCAAACAGCTCCGACAGTATCACATCTGCAAGACATTACGTCTTGGGACGAAAATAATTCAGTGGCAGTAGGTAATAATGGTGTGACCCTCAAGACTAAAGATGGTGGTAAAAACTGGGTTGAAGTTGAGTCACCAAAGTCAGAAACCGCGAATAAGTTACTACGTGTTCACTCTTACCCCGATGGCGAAGGTTGGGCGGTAGGTGAGATGGGTATGATTCTTCAATCGCTTGATTATGGTGAAACATGGAATCAAATGCGTGAAGAAGAGGATGTTTTCATGAATGATATAGTTCGTGTTAACGACACTACTCTTTTTATAGCTGGCGAATTTGGTCTCATATTTAAAAGTGCTGACAATGGTCAGACTTGGAAGGATACTCAAACAAACAGCCCTAATAGTTTTACTGCTGTTGCGTTTCGTTCACCACAGGAAGGTGTCGTTGTAGGGCTGGGCGGTTCAATTGTCGCTACAAGCGATGGTGGTGAAACTTGGACTTATATTGACCCTAAAATTTCTGGTATGACGGAGCATTTAATGGATGTAGATTGGTCTGATGAAACAAACGAGTGGGTCGCTGTTGGTAATAAAGGTAAGTGGATAAAATTTTCAGCAGATATGACTCAGTTTGATTCAAGAAATCTGTCAGACACAGATTTAACCTCACACACAGAATTGGCTATTGATGGTGGTAGTTTTTTGTCAGTTGGTCAAACAGTAGGCGCAATGAAAATTAAGTCAAATGCATGGACATTGTTTGCTGATTAAGTCTTTTAAATTCAAATAATAATAAATAATTAGGGGTAGTCGAAGATCTCTATTTCGGCTCGTTGGAGAAAAAAATGTTAGAAAATTTTGCACTATTTTGCATGAGACATAGAAAAGCTGTGCTTGGACTAGTTGTTATTGTGACAGCTGTATTGGCAAACTTCGCCTATAAAATAGATGTTAAAACAGTATTTGAAGATTTACAGCCCGGTTCGCATGAATACATTAAGGTTCATGAGCAGTTTAAAGACACCTTTGGCGGTACTAGTATCATCACTTTCATGGTTCAATCTACCGAAGGTGATATCTTTCAAATGCCTGTATTGAAGAAAATACGGGATCTCACTAAGGGCTTGTATTCGATTGATGCCATCAATGAATTTCAAATTTTTTCTATAGCCGGTAAGAAACTCAAAGAGACTCGAGCTTCTACAGTTGGTATTGAAAGTTTTCCGTATATGTGGCCGGAATTGCCTGAGACTCAAGCAGATATTGACTACATGAAAGAAGCTATACTACGTAGTCCCTTGGTCTATGGCCCTTTCGTATCAAAAGATTTAACAGCAACACTTATTACGGTTGATTTTTTTGATAATTTACTTGATTTCAATCTCGCGTATGAACAAGCTTACGATTTGGTCGAACAACTTGATGATGAGACTGTCGATATAAGTTTGGTAGGTAATCCGATTTTATATGGCTGGGTAGACCATTATCTGCCAGAAACAATGAAACTTATTAGTATAGCTGCATCAATATTTCTTGTGTTATTGTTTGTTATAAATAGAACCTGGCGTGGGACTATCTTACCGCTGTTGTCTGGTGCTATTAGTGCTATATGGGCGTTAGGTGTGGCGCAACTGTGTGGTATTCATTTTGACCCACTTGTTGTTGTTGTTGCTATGTTGATTACTGCACGAGCGGTATCTCATTCTGTACAGATGATGACGCGTTATCATGAAGAGATCGACAAAGTAGATGATGATAAAGACGTTAATTCTTTATTAGCTGCTACAGTAACAATGAAAGACTTGTTGCGCCCTGGTTTGTTGGGCATAGCAACAGATGCAGGTTGTGTGACAGTAGTCGCGATTAGTCCTATCCCATTACTGCAAAAATTAGTTGTTCTGGCCGTTGTCTGGGTTGGTACAGTTGCGATTAGTTCACTTGTCGTGACACCAGTTTTATTATCATGGGTTAAAAATCCAAAATCTTATGCGCATCCACTTAACTTAGACTTATTAGTTATCAGACCCTTCTTAGATGTTTGTGTCAGAGTGGTTGCAACAAAAGCAAGGTATGTTGTTGTTCTTCTTGCAACGATAGTGTTTATTGGTAGTGGATATTTAGCACAAGATTTGAAAGTTGGTGATGCAAATCCCGGTTCTCCAATCCTATGGCCAGATGGTCGTTATAATGTAGATTCTGCAAACATCAATAAGCAATTCCCCGGTGCTGACCGAATGTTTGTTGTGGTTGGTGGTGTCGAGGAAGGCGCTAAAAACGAGTTTGGTGGCAAGGTCGTCGGTAAGATAAAAAATGTTGAAATCCTTGATGGTATGTTGCGTTTTCAACAATACATGGAGCAGCAAGATGAAATTGGCGCTACCATATCTGTGGCGGATGTGCTTCCTTCTGTGAATCAAACATTACGCGAAGGTAATTTTAGGTACTCTGAATTAGGTACAACTACTGATCAGAATGGTGAATTATTGTTTATGTTTGAACGTGCAGCTGAACCTGGTGATTTATTACGTTTCACTGACGTTGATATTAACTATGCTTCTGTACTGATGTATTTTTCTGATAGAAAGGGTGACACGATTGCAACGGCAATTGCGCGTGTTAAGCAATTCATAAAAGATAATCCTGAGTTACAGGAGCTTGCAAATTTTAGATTGGCGGGTGGAATCATTGGTGTAATCGCTTCTGTGAATGAAGTTATATTGTCTGGTCAGATACAGTCGATTGCGCTTGCATTATTTATCCTTGTGATGATGTGTATTATTGTTTACCGCTCTAGTATTGCTGGAATGTTTTTTATGGTACCGGTAGTACTAGCGAATCTCGTCACCTTTGCCTTTATGTCTTGGCAAAATATTGGTATGAATATTAATACTGTCCCGGTTGCTGCTCTAGGCATTGGTTTGGGAGTCGATTACACGCTATACATCTGTGATCGCATAAAGGGTGAGTATGATTTAGGAAAAACGCATCTAGAGGCAATAGCAATATCATTACATTGCGCTGGCCGTGGTGTATTGGTCACCGCTTTAGTTTTAATTGTGAGTGTTGGTGTATGGCTGTTTTCTTCCTTACGCTTTCAGGCTGAAATGGGTATGTTAATCGGTATGTGGTTAACTGTATCTGCTTTGTCAGCATTGTTCTTGATGCCTGCTATGGCATATATCTTTAAACCAAAATTTATTTTTGATGAAGAACGAGATCAAACTACTGATGCGACCGATACAGCATTACCAGGTAGTAAACCCGCATAAGTGAATTAAGCTAAAAAATCGAAGTAATTCATTTTTCAACTTCTCATCCATGGCATTGCTCATGGATGAGAATTTTTTAATAAAACAATATCAATCTTACGTACATATTTATTCTTCTATCGAAATTCATCGACAATCACCTTTTCATCAAAGTATAGTATTTATTTATGATTTTATTTTTGGCAATATATACTTGACTGATACTTAACAGATGAATGAGTCTTAATTGGAATCAGTCTAGAAATAAAGTGCAACCTGTTACTATGAGAAAAGACATATGATTCTTAATATTCGTATTTAAAAAACTTAATACTCATGATACGGTAATGTAGTACTTTTACGGAATATTGAATATAAAGTTAAAATATAAGGGTGTCTGTGAATGAATAAATTAAAAAATAGCGCGTCCGAGGCTTTGGAAGGAGTTCTGTTTGATGGTATGACCATTATGGCAGGCGGCTTTGGTCTTTGTGGTATTCCAGAGTATTTGATTACTGCATTACGTGATTCAGGCGTGAAAGATATTTCTGTGATTTCAAATAATTGTGGAATAGATGACTTTGGTTTGGGGATTTTACTGCACACACGACAAATAAAAAAAATGATTTCATCTTATGTTGGCGGAAATAAAACATTTGAACAACAATATATGAAGGGTGAGTTAGAACTAGAATTTAATCCACAAGGAACTTTAGCTGAGCGTTGTCGAGCAGGTGGTGCGGGTATTGCTGGTTTTTATACTAAAACAGGTGTTGGAACGGTGATTGCTGAAGGTAAAGAGCATAAAGAATTTAATGGTGAGACCTATATTTTAGAAACTGGTTTGGTGGCTGATTTATCTCTCGTCAAGGCATGGAAAGCTGATGATGAAGGTAATTTAGTCTATCGAAAAACAGCTAGAAACTTCAATCCTGTGATGGCAACGGCTGGAAAAACAACGATTGCTGAGGTTGAAGAATATGTGAGCTTGGGAGATTTTGATCCTGATCATATCCATACGCCAGGTATTTATGTGAATGGTTTTATCGTTGGCACTGACCATAAAAAACCTATCGAAATAATGACGACACGTGAATACGTAGCTTAGTAGAGGATTATAATTATGCCATGGTCTAGAGAAGAAATAGCGCAACGTGCTGCGGAAGAGTTGCAAGATGGATTTTATGTTAATTTGGGAATAGGAATACCAACTTTAGTCGCAAACTATATTCCCGACAATGTACAAGTTATATTAGAAAGTGAAAACGGTATGCTTGGTATGGGACCATTTCCTTACCCAGATCAGGTTGATCCTGATTTAATCAATGCGGGCAAGCAAACTATTTCCGAGTTAGCCCAAACTAGTTATTTTTCCAGTGCAGATAGTTTTGCAATGATTCGTGGTGGGCATATTAATTTGGCAATTTTAGGTGCCATGCAGGTTGCTCAAAATGGAGATTTAGCAAATTGGATGATACCTGGCAAGATGATTAAAGGCATGGGTGGCGCAATGGATTTAGTCGCGGGTGTAAATAAGGTTGTTGTTATTATGGACCATACGGCAAAAGACGGTAGCCCTAAGTTTCTTAAGTCTTGTGATCTTCCTTTGACAGGCTCAAATGTGACTGACCTTTTAATAACAAACTTAGCTGTGTTTCATTTTGAGGAAGATAAACCGACTTTGATTGAATTGGCGCCAAGTGTTGATCTAGATGAAATTAAGGAAAAAACAGAAGCTGAGTTCATTGTTAGTCCAGATTTAAAATCAAATTGATGGAATGATGGAATCGTTAACGGGGGCATGTTCATGTCAAGCAATACAATACGAATGTACCGTTGAGCCTACGTTTTCCTGGAAATGTCATTGTCGTGATTGTCAGCGTGCTAGTGGTAGTATGTTATGTCCTGTTATGTATGTTCCAAAACAAGCACTTAAAATAACAGGGAAAGCAAAATACTATAAGGTAAAAGCTGATAGCGGAAATGCTGTAAACCGTGGTTTCTGTTCAGACTGTGGTTGTCCTGTATTTATTGATGCAGAACTAGTTCCTGATCTCATGGGACTATGGGCTGCAAGTTTGGATAATCCCAATCGGTTTTCCGCCCAAGTTGAAGTTTGGACTAGTAGTGCTCATAGTTGGTCATGCCTTGAGTCTGATCTTGAAAATTTTAGGTACGCTCCAACGTCCGAACAGATGAGCAAAATATTAAGCTAAGTCCCTTCTAACTCCGACTTAAGGATACTTAATCATGAAAATTATAAAAACAATTTTTATTACGCTAATACTTTTTTTTTCTATAGTCAGGCTAGCTTGGTGTGGTGGCGATGATGAAGTTAGCGTGACTATAGCAGCATTACAGCAAACCTATTTTAATGCAGTACAGTCTCAAGATTTTGCCACGGCATATGATATGGTTACAGAGAATATGCGAGATGGACGTACTAAAGAAAAGTACGTTGAAGATTGGGAAGGAGTTATGAAATCAGCTCAAGTTGATTTAATTGAAGGTGGTGTAACGGCTATTGATGTAAATGGTGAGAAGGCACTTGTGCATGCTTGGACTAAGGCGAGTGATGTATTTAATGTTATTCCTATCATTGAAAAAGAAATTGATCATTGGGTTCTTGTGAATGATGTTTGGAAACTAGATTTAACTGAAGTGCTGATGGATGACTAAGTAAAATGTAGACAGAATAATTTTAGTGAGTTATTCAAGTATGAAAGCGCTATATGCTTTTATGTCTAAAATTTTAAAAATGAGATAAAAAATTATGGAGGAAATCGGTGAAATTATATGATTGTCACATTGCACCAAATCCACGGCGTGCACGCATTTTTTTAGCTGAAAAAAATGTTAAGTTAGAAAAAGTTGAAATTAATATACTTGCTGGTGAAAACCTTCAAGATGATTTTCTTGCTGTAAATCCACGTGGCTTATTACCCGTCCTTGAACTTGATGATGGTACATATATTGATGAGGTAATGGCTATTTGCCGTTATTTTGAGGAGCTTCAGCCGGAGCCTGCATTACTCGGTCGGGATCTTAAAGAAAAAGCAATTGTAACCATGCGTCAACGTAAGATGGAGTTTGATGGTATGATCTCTTCCTCTGAAGTATTTCGAAATCAACATAAGGAGTTTTCAAAGCGAAGCATTCCAGGTGGCGGTAAAGATGAAATCCCAGCTATTCCGGCACTAATTG
>CAJJDJ010000128.1 GCA_905182825.1 Thiotrichaceae bacterium UBA7359 | reverse complement strand
ATCAACCAGTTGCTAATCGCATCTATGTTTGTCTCTGTGGGAGAACTTTTCTTTTGCTGTAATGTAATTCTTATTTTATTCATAATTTCTTACTCTTGATAAACTTTTGCAAATAAACGATTTCCAGATTATTGCTGAATGTACATCAACAATCTAAATGAGAAATAATACTGAAGACATAAGACTATAATACAGCCTTACTCGAAACTCTTGCAATGGCAGTAGAAGTGTTTGCAGATATAATAAACAATTGATCTTTGTTATATTCATAATTATTCATTATTTAACTTTATCGTATTTATATTTTAACTTCCAATATATCTGTTTGACGTTTAGAAAAGAGGAAAGCCGACGGAGTAAATAGATTTTCTAAAAATGAGGCTGTATTTTGTTTATCGTCATTAATTTATTATTTGAAATTTTAACCTACCCTGCTTATGCTAAAATTTTAGTTTTATAACTTACACCTAATCTACCTCGCTATCTATTATGTTGCTTAATTATCATGAATTCGGACAAGGGCGTCCGCTCATCATTCTTCACGGTTTATTCGGTTCTGCACGTAATTGGCAAGGCATTGCTCGAGCCTTATCCGTGAAGCATCATGTTCTCACACCTGATCTGCGTAATCATGGTCTATCACCACATACAGATACTATGTCATATCAAGATATGTCTGACGATATCATCGAATTTGTTGATAGACTCGATCTGGATAACGTTATTATTCTTGGTCACAGTATGGGCGGCAAAGTGGCTATGACGGCTGCTTTATTATATCCCAAACGATTCTCTGCTTTGGCAGTTATTGATATCGCGCCTATTCGTTATCAGCATGATTTTGCTAGATTCACTACAGCAATGAATGCGTTAAAATTGGACTCACTAAAAAATCGTATTCAAGCTGAAGAAACTTTAAGAAAAGTTACTGATGATATAGGTATCATTCAACTCCTGTCGCACAATCTTGTGCGTTCGGAAAATAGTTTTAAATGGCGCTTCAACCTCGAGGGTATAGAGGCTAATCTGAGTCTGATAGCACAATTTCCAGATTCATTAAAAAATAACTCTTTTCATTTACCGTCTCTTTTCCTCGGTGGTACTGAATCAAATTACCTGCGTAACATTGATAATACTGTTATTTATGATTATTTTCCCACAGCGAAAATCAACATGATTAGAGGTGCTGGACACTGGCCGCATACCGAAAAACCCAATGAATTCCTGCAATACATAAAAAACTTCATCAATTCCGTCTAAGTATTGATAGTTCTGAGCTAAACGCTAGAATAAGCGCCTTTCCAAAGTTGATTAAAGACAATGAAGACAAAAAAAATTAATAAAGTTGTTTTGGCCTATTCTGGTGGATTAGACACATCCGTAATTCTTACCTGGTTAAAGGATATCTATGATTGTGAAGTAGTGACCTTTACGGCTGACATTGGACAGGGAGAAGAAATTGAATCGGCTCGTGCTAAAGCTCAGAAAATGGGTGTAAAAGAAATTTTCATCGAAGACTTAACTGAAGAATTCGTTCGCGATTATGTGTTTCCAATGTTTAGAGCCAATACTATTTATGAAGGCGAATATTTATTGGGTACATCTATTGCAAGACCGTTAATTGCAAAACGCTTGGTTGAGATTGCAAATGAAACTGGAGCTGATGCAATCTCTCATGGGGCTACCGGGAAAGGCAATGATCAAGTGCGATTTGAATTAGGCGCTTATGCATTAAAACCAGATGTGCATGTTATTGCTCCATGGCGTGAGTGGGATTTGAGTTCACGAGATAAACTATTGTCCTATGCTAAACAAAAAGGTATCCCGATTGAAGCCAAACGTAAGGGAGCTTCACCTTATTCAATGGATGCTAATTTGTTACATATATCTTATGAAGGTGGAGAACTTGAAGACCCCTGGTGTGAGCCAGAAGAATTAATGTGGAAATGGACTGTCTCCCCTGAAAAAGCACCTAATACAGCAGAGTCAATTGAGATAGAATTTAAACAAGGAGATCCTATTAGATTAAACGGAAAAATATTATCTCCTGCAAAACTACTTGCTAGCCTGAATGAGCTTGGCGGCAAAAATGGTATAGGCCGTGATGATATTGTGGAAAACCGTTATGTTGGAATGAAATCACGTGGCTGTTATGAAACGCCTGGCGGCACAATCCTACTTAAGGCGCATAGAGCAGTAGAATCATTAACACTTGATAGAGAAGTAACTCATCTTAAAGATGAGCTAATGCCACGCTATGCTAAACTAATATATAATGGTTACTGGTGGAGTCCTGAAAGAACAGCATTACAAGCTTTGATTGATGCAACACAAAAAACGGTTAATGGTACTGTTCGTTTGAAACTCTTTAAAGGTAGTGTTTATGTGACAGGTAGAAAGTCTGAGACAGATAGTCTTTTTGACGAGTCAATCGCAACTTTTGAAGATGATTTAGGTGCATATAACCAAAAAGACGCTGATGGTTTTATTAAATTAAATGCCCTACGTTTGAAGATACTGGCCAGAAAAAAATAGCAACAGACTTTCGGAGCTTTTTTTTGATGATTTGGACGATGCTGTGATAGATAGTAGAAAACAATTAATATAAAAGCGCTGATGGATAACACTAATACAGTTTGTGTAATTAAAACACCAAAATAGGATCTATTTTTTTTCGCTATCTAGTAAAAAATAAGGGTGGCTCCAAATTCTATTGCTTTATAGAATATCATAAGTGGCCTTTTTTAGTTAACCAACTGTCGTTCTCATTTTCCTTAAAAAGACCTTTGAGCAATCTAGCGCCTTCTGGAAAAGGAATAATTATAGTCACCATAGGTTAAATTAAAATCTATGTAACAATCAAACTAAATAACAACAAATCAAAATTCGAACCTAGATTCTCAAACCATTCAATAGAATTTATTTTATTGAAACTGCGGTTAGAATATTGGACTGAGATATAAGCGTAGCAACAATTATCCTAGAAAACTACCCACTTCCAATATGTCCTCAAAAAAATATGTGCCTAGCTCATTGATATAGCTTTCATAACGTACAAAACTGTTGTTATTTACTGGCCGTAATCAAACAAAAGTAATGCTCGTTTTATTTCTTTGTTCCTAACAAAATATCTTTTATTAAAAAATTCTGCATCATCTCTAATCCACCTTGAATTACAATTTCAGGATTCGGATGCTTCAACTCATGTGCAATTTTCGTTAGAATTTGATGTCCATCATTTTTCTCATTGGATTGAAGATACTCAACCAACTTTGCAGATACCAGATTAAGCACAATAAACCCAACCTCATCATTCTGTCTTCTATAAACAAAAATGTAGGTTTTTTCACTTGGTGGACTCTTGGGGAGATTTCTTGGACTTATCTCGTGCACGGGCCATATGTATGCAAGTGCTATAGAAATAGGGTTTAACACTGGGATGCCTTCAAGTAGGTTACCTTTTTGATCAATATTACTTAAATCAATCTCACGTGTATCTATGGAGAGCGCTGTTTCAAGCCATTCATAATGGGCCAACTCTAAAAGATAAGGAAAATTCTCAGGAGGTCCCTCACATTCATGCTCAAGATATTGTAAAAACTCGTTAGGCATTTTCGAAAATAAAGGTGTGTAAGACTTATGACGGTTAACATAATCATACAACATCTGATGCCATTCTCTATCGCCCATTATTTTTCGTATCACTGGAAAACTTTTTCCTATAAAGTTTTGAATGTTGTTATAAACAAGTCCTCGATAAACACTCATTCGTCTATCTTCAACACCTACTGGCGCAGGATTATTATCAGGATCACGCATATGCTGAGTGAACACATTCTGAATATCTTTAAAATTTTTAGTTTTCTTGTTGTTTGATGGAGTTGTCATTACTTTCGTGCTTTATTTGGTAGTGACGAATAGTTTCAACTTCTTTGAGTAATATCTTTAATGGCGGAATATTAAAATCCCTTTCCAATAAGGTCGGAAACACACCAAAATGTTTATAGGCAACATCAAGTAATTGCCAGACTGGTTCAATAACATCTACCCCATGGCTATCAACACGTAGATCTTCTGATTCAACATAATGCCCTGCAATATGAGCATAAGTAATTCGTTCAACCGGCAAGGCCTTAAGAAAATCTTCAGCGTCATAACAATGGTTGATGCTATTCACATATATATTATTAATGTCAATTTGAAACAAACAATCTGCTTCTTTCAGTACCGCGTTAACGAATTCTATTTCCTCAATATCTTTACCAATAGCAGCATAATAAGACACATTTTCCATCGCCACACGCCGACCAATAATATCTTGTACTCGCATAATCCTTTCAGAAACGTAATACATCGCTTCTTCAGTAAAAGGAATCGGCATCAGGTCATAAAGATGTCCTTCATCAGCGCAATAACTGAGATGTTCGCTATAAACAGGAATATCATATAAATCAAGAAATTCCTTGACTCGATGAATAAACGCTTCATCCAGAGGAGCTTGACCACCAATATTTAATGATAGTCCATGGCAGACTATAGGGATTTGTTCTGAAATCTTTTGAAATTGGCGTCTTAATTTACCACCGACATCGATCCAATTCTCCGGCGCCACTTCCATGAAATCTATTTGAGACGGAACCTCATCTGCAAGCGGGCTTATGAAAGACCGCCGCAATCCTAACCCTGCACCTTCTACAGGATAATCTTTAGACATATTATGCAAACTCAGATTTATTTTTTATCGCCACATTTTCCTTCTTCTTTCTTATCACTTGATGGGCCTTCGACATGCTTATCACCGCACTTACCTTCACCACATTTTCCTTCCTCTTTCTTATCACCACAACTACCTTCCTCAGCAACCATATAACCACTGCCAAGATCAATCATATTAAACGGATTGTTTGCAGCATTAACTATAGGTCCAGATGCCAAAGAAATTACGAATGTAGTACCTAGCACAACAACTAATGGGTTAAATTTATCTTTATCTTGCATCTTTTAAATCTCCTAAAGGTTTGAACAAAATTCATGTCGTATAGAAAATATAACCACCCCATATAAAAGTTTCAACTTTTGCCATATAAGTATATTGACTTACATATGTTCTGAAAGTTTCCATGAGAAATAAAAAATTATCATATAATCACACATATGTTAGACAGCAATATTAACTTGCCAAATCTTATCATAAGCACTTGTAAACAATGGTGTTATAAGCTTTTAGACAATAATAATATAAATAGTCATAACTTATTTTTAATGCACACATTCGCAGTGAAAAAATCATTTAATACACTTCACAAAAGATAAAGTAATTTTTCCTATAAGTGATGACTGATTATTTACGACTAGCCTGACCACTATTTTTATTATCATTATTGGACAGACATCGACGTCGTAAGATGAGTATATTAATTCAACAGAAATATTAGAAATGTGCTTAAGAAATAGTTTTAGAACGCATATGTGGAAACAAGATCACATCACGAATAGTCGGGGAGTCGGTCAAAAACATCACTAGCCGATCTATACCGATTCCTTCTCCTGCGGTTGGCGGCATACCATACTCTAGCGCTGTTATATAATCATCGTCGAAATGCATAGCCTCAGCATCACCAGCATTTTTTTCTTCTACCTGTTGCCTAAATCGTTCTGCTTGATCTTCTGGATCATTTAACTCGGAAAAACCGTTAGCAATCTCTCTTCCACCAATAAAAAATTCAAATCGATCTGTCACAAATGGATCGCCATCTTTTTTACGAGCAAGCGGTGATACTTCAGTCGGATACTGCGTTATAAATGTTGCCGCTAGTAATTTTGCTTCAACCGTTTTTTCAAATATTTCAATTTGAATCTTGCCTAAACCATAACTATCTTCAAGTGGAATCTTTAATCGATGTGCATGATCTTTAGTTTTCTCTAGTGACTGTAGATCTGCAATTGTAATCATATCGTTATATTTCAGAATTGATTCAACCACAGTCATACGTTCAAAAGGTTTTTCTAAATCGTAGATTTTATTTTGATAAGTTATTTTATTATTACCAAAAATTTTGTTAGCCATTTTTCGTATCATATCTTCAGTAAGATTCATCATGTCTTCATAATCGGAATAAGCTTGATAAAATTCAAGCATAGTAAATTCAGGATTATGCCTCGATGAAAGACCTTCATTTCGAAAACTACGGTTGATCTCATAAACCTTTTCAAAACCACCAACCACAAGCCGTTTTAAATATAATTCAGGAGCAATCCTAAGAAAGAGTTCCATATCCAGACTATTATGATGTGTTTTAAATGGGTGTGCTGTGGCACCACCAGGAATAACATGCATCATCGGTGTTTCTACTTCTATATAATTTTCATTATTCAAATACGAACGTATAAACTCAACAACCTGTGATCGAATCTTGAACGTATTGCGTGTCTCTTCATTCATAATTAGATCAACATACCGCTGCCGATAACGTATTTCCTGATCGGTCAAACCATGATACTTTTCTGGCAAGGGTCGTAACGATTTAGTTAATAGGTTTATTGAATCAACATGAATACTCAGTTCACCTTTATTAGTCTTCATCACCGTTCCGGTTGCCCCAATAATGTCTCCAACATCCCATTTTTTAAACTCTGTGTTGTAGACTCCTTCCGACAAGTCATCACGCCTGATATATAATTGAATTTTGCCTGACATATCTTGAATATGCGCAAAAGATGCCTTACCCATAATACGTCGACTCATCATTCGACCAGCGATAGCAACCTTGACTCTGCCAATTTCAAGCTCTTCCTTAGTTTTATCTTCATATTTAGCAATCAAGTCCGCTGATAATGAATCCCGTCTGAAGTCATTACTAAAGGCATTACCTTTTTCGCGTAATTCGTTTAATTGCTGTCGTCGTTGTGCAATTAAGTTATTTTCGTCACTCATAAGCTATTCATATTATTTGTATGTGTAAATTCTCAAAAATATTCTATAAACAGATACTAACAGATCTGTCTAATATTCCATTCGCAAAATCTTATAAACCGCTTTTCAAACTCGTTTCTATAAAACGATCCAGATCCCCATCGAGCACTGCCTGTGTATTACCAGTCTCTACTCCTGTCCTAAGATCCTTAATACGAGACTGATCCAGTACATAGGAACGTATCTGACTACCCCATCCGATATCTGCTTTGGTATCTTCCAATGCTTGTTTTTCCGAGTTTACTTTTTGCATTTCATGTTCATATAACTTTGCTCGAAGTATCTTCATCGCCTGATCTTTATTCTTGTGTTGCGATCGATCATTTTGGCATTGCGCAACAATTCCTGTCGGCAAATGTGTTAACCTTACTGCTGAATCAGTTTTGTTAACATGTTGACCGCCAGCACCACTAGCTCGATAGGTATCAGTTCGTAGATCAGTAGGGTTAATATTTATCTCAATATTGTCATCAATTTCCGGCGAGACGAATACAGAAGCAAATGAAGTATGTCGACGATTACTCGAATCAAAAGGTGACTTTCGAACCAAACGGTGAACACCCGTTTCAGTGCGCAACCAACCAAAGGCGTAATCACCCGTATACTGAATCGTGGCACTTTTAATTCCGGCAACTTCACCAGGTGAAACTTCGATTAGTTCTGTTTTAAAACAATGTTGCTCACCCCAACGTAAATACATTCGTAATAACATATCTGCCCAATCCTGAGCTTCAGTACCACCGGAACCGGACTGAATATCAACAAAGGCATTGTTAGGATCCATTTCACCGGAAAACATTCGACGAAACTCAAGTTTTACAAGGTGTTCTTCGTTAACATCAAGGTCATTCAACACTGCCGTGAATGTTTCCTCGTCATTTTCTTCTCCAGCAAGCTTTAATAAATCAACAGAGTCTGTAAAAGACTCTTCCAGAGAGTTTATTGTATTAACAACGTTTTCAAGGTTGGCGCGTTCTTTCCCTAGTGATTGTGCTTGTTCAGGATTCTCCCAAACATTGGGTTGCTCAAGTTCACGTAATACTTCTATTAGTCGTTCAGACTTCTGTTCGTATTCAAAGATACCCCCTTAGCGATTGAACACGCTCTTGCATATCAGAAATTCTCTTAAGAAGTAGGTTTATTTCAAGCATTTAATTGAACCTGATGAAAAATTTCGTCCAGTCTACTATAGCTATAGATGCCTTGATAGTCATGAGGCAGAAGACACCAAGAAATAGAATTCCACAAAATCAGAGTGATTATGCCAGCTTTATACTTAGAGAAACTATAAAACAATTCTTCAGTATTTTTTTTACTAAAAATAGCAAAAAGAAAAGACCATAAATTCGAGATTAATTTAGAGTGGATTTAGATATTCTATGAATAATTGAAGCTTACGATCACCTCGAAAATCATTTATACCCAATCGATAAGTAGATAAGATCTCATTCGTCCCAACTGGCCAATCTTCATCCGTAATATTAAACGCTATGGCATCTAGAATTTTATTATCAGTCTGAAGTTTGAGTTTAAGATGACTGTCTCCAACGATCTGTTTATCCAGAACTGTAAACTTTCCTTCAAATACAGGTTCTGGAAATGCCTGTCCCCAGGGTCCGGCAGACTGAATTTCTGCTGCAAGTTGCAAAGAATAATCCTCAGTAGATAATTCACCATCAGTCATACAAACATCTTGCATGTCTTCTAATGAAATATGTTTTTTAATGACTTCATTAAAGCATTCAGAAAAAAGTTCGAATTGAGATTCTTTTATGGTTAAACCCGCAGCCATAGCGTGGCCGCCAAAGGTTAGGATTAGTTCCGGATTAATACGTGTCACATCTTCCAGACAATCGCGAATATGTAGGCCATTAATAGACCTTGCAGAGCCTTTAATAGTATCCTCATCTTCATTTTCTTTTGCGAAAGCAATAACAGGTCGATTAAATGTTTCTTTTACTTTGGCAGCAAGAATTCCAATCACACCCTGGTGCCAGTCAGCATTAAACAAACAAATTCCCTGTGCAATCTCATCTGATGATTTTTCCAGATAATCATCTAATTCAATAGTGGCCTGCTCTTGCATCTCAGTTTGAATTAAGCGTCTTTCTTTATTCAATTTATCAAGTTGCTCAGCCATTTCTTTTGCTGCATATGTATCATCTGTTAATAAACACTCAATACCTAAAGACATGTCGGTTAAACGTCCAGCAGCATTTAATCTCGGTGCTATAGAAAAACCTAAATCGCTTGCAGAAATTGTTGATAATGGTCTTCCTGTCAAATCTAATATCGCTGCTATACCTGCAATAGATTTATCTTTTTTAATCAAGTTCAACCCATGGGAAACCATAATCCGATTATTTTTATCAAGCGGCACAACATCAGCAACAGTGCCGAGTGCAACAATATCCAGTAATTTTGCAAGATTTGGTATACTTAAATCAACCTCTTCAAACCAGCCTTGCTCTTTTAATGCAGCGCGTAAAGCCAATAAGATATAAAACACAACACCAACACCTGCCAGATTTTTACTTGGGAACTTATCTCCATTAAGTTGTGGGTTTACTATTGCATCGGCACCAGGCAATTCATTGCCTGGTAAATGATGATCGGTGATTAACACCTTCACGCCGTTCTTTCTGGCTCGCTTTACCCCTTCAATACTTGAAATCCCATTATCAACTGTAATTAATAAGTCAGGGTCATATTCTAATGCGACATCAACAATCTCGGGGGTTAGCCCATAGCCATACTCAAAGCGATTGGGCACAACATAGACAATATCTTCAGCGCCCATCAGTGTTAATCCACGAATAGCCAAGGCACAACTAGTAGCACCATCTGCATCAAAGTCAGCCAC
>CAJJDJ010000127.1 GCA_905182825.1 Thiotrichaceae bacterium UBA7359 | reverse complement strand
TTTCATGATGTCCATTGCCCGATACTGACTCTATCTAAATTACTATAGTCCTTTAATGTTGAAATAGTACTGTAATTATTATCTTTTAGAAGCTGTCTTATTACTTTTCCTTGCTGGTGGCCATGTTCAAGCAATAACCAGCCATTCTTATTAAGATAATCTTTTGCACCAATAATTATTATATGCAAATCATCTAGGCCTTGTTTTCCTGATATCAATGCTGATTCTGGTTCAAAACGAATATCACCTTTTTTGAGATGAGGGTCATCAATACAAATGTAGGGTGGATTGCTGATTATTAAGTCGTATGTATTGATGTCTTTTATATCAAACCAATTTGCGATTTTAAAAGTAATATTATTTAATTGATGCGATTTAGCATTTGCTATGGCAACTTCTAGTGCAGCTTTTTTAATGTCAGTTGCTGTAATCTTTGCTAAATGACGATCGGACGCAATAGCGATACTAATAGCTCCTGTACCAGTACCTAATTCAAGGATAGAAAGTGGATGTTCTTTGGGAACTATATCTAATGCTGCTTCAACAAGAATTTCTGTTTCAGGACGCGGGATAAGTGTATCAGTGGTAACCTTTAAATTTAAGGACCAGAATTCTTTTTTCTGGATCAAATGCGCAATAGGGTAACCTTTTATTCGTAGTGTGATTAATTTGTTGAATGAACTTAAGGAGGTATTAGATAATTTTTTTTCAGGATATGTATAAAGATAGATACGTTCACATTTTAAAACTGAACAAAGTAAAACATCTGCATCTAGTCTTGCACTGTCAGATTTTATGAATTGCTGTTGTGCATAGTTTATAGCATCTGCTATTAGCATAAGATTTTAGTCAGTCATTAATCGATGCGAGTAGGTCTGCCTGATATTCACTAATTAAGGGGTCAATAATCATATCTGCATTCCCCTCTAGGAATTCGTCGAGGCGATAGAGCGTTAAGTTTATACGATGGTCTGTGACGCGGCCTTGAGGAAAATTATAAGTACGGATACGTTCGGATCGGTCACCGCTACCTACCAAGTGGCGTCTGTTTTCAGCTTCTTCACTTTGTTGCTTATCACGTTCGCGGCTGAGTAGTTTAGCCTGCAATAAAGACATCGCGCGCGCTTTATTTTTATGTTGCGAGCGTTCATCCTGACATTCAATAACTGTATTGGTAGGTATATGGGTAATACGAATTGCAGAATCAGTCTTATTCACATGTTGTCCACCAGCGCCAGATGCACGAAAGGTATCAATACGAAGATCCGTAGTATTAATATTTATTTCACTAACTTCATCTATTTCAGGTAAGACAGCAACTGTACATGCTGAAGTATGTATACGTCCTTGTGATTCTGTTTTAGGTACACGTTGAACACGATGTGCACCTGATTCAAATTTTAACCTTGAATAAGCGCCTTCACCAATAATTCGCATGATGACTTCTTTATAACCCTCCAGATCACTTTCGGCTGAGCTGATATGTTCTATTGTCCAGCCTCTAAATTCTGCATAACGCGAGTACATGCGCATTAAATCGCCAGCAAACAATGCTGCTTCTTCACCACCGGTGCCAGCTCGTACTTCAAGAAATATATTACTATTATCTGCAGGATCTTTTGGTAGTAGTAATAACTGAAGTTTAGCCTCGAGTCGTTCATGTGTCGCTTCAGCTTCTTTAAATTCTTCTGCTGCTAGATCACGCATTTCCTTATCACTATCGTTTGACATTTCTTTTGTATGCTCGATCTCTTCAATGGTTTGTTGGTAATCAATAAAACAACTGACGATAGGACGAACTTCAGAATACTCTTGTGACAGTTCACGAAATTTATTTTGGTTATTAATTACATCTGGATCAGAAAGTAAACCATCTAACTCTTCCTTTCGATCTAATAATTTTTCAAGTTTTAAATGTAATGACTCTTTCATAATTATTTCTAATAAAAATATTTTAGATTATGCCTGAATAGGCGATTCAGTTATCAGTAACTCTGAAACCTACTGTTTTTTATTTTTATATTCGAAGTATTCTCTAAGACTAAATAACTCTTCGGCAGCTTGAAGTAAATCAACCCTATTCTCAGCGCTTGCATTTCTTAATGTTGAACTGGGAATATGAATTAATTTATTGGTAAGATTGCGTGCAGTTTCTAACAAGATGGTTTCTGAATCAGCGCCATTCCTCAATTTTGTTAGTGCTTTTTTGATTACTTCTTCTTGAATCTGTTCAGCTTGTCCGCGTAACGCCTTGATTGTTGAAACGGCATTAAGAGAACTCACCCAATCCATAAATCCTTGTGCTTGAATATCAATAATTTTCTCTGCTTGTTTCGCCGCATTCTGACGATTCTTCAAATTGTCTTGAACAATGTCTTTAAGGTCGTCGACACTATATAGATAAACATCATCCATATCTCCGATCTCAACTTCAATATCACGGGGGATAGCGATATCAACCATGAACATAGGCTTATGCTTTCTGGCTTTTATTGCGTTCTCAACTGTATGCTTGCCGAGTATCGGCACTACACTAGCCGTCGATGAAATAACGATATCAGCTTCCGCTAAGTGAGACGCTATATCATCAATCTGGATGGCGTACCCTGAGAATTGATGTGCCAAGCGTTGTGAACGCTCTAATGTTCTGTTGGCTATAATCATGCGACTTAAACCATTTTCATGCAGATGTTTAGCAGCAAGTCCAATAGTTTCACCGGCACCAATCAATAATGCTGTTTGATTTTTCAAGTCTCCAAAAATTTGTTGTGCTAGTCGAACTGCGGCATAAGCTACAGAAATAGGATGATTTCCGATAGCGGTATTACTTCGGACTTCCTTGGCAACATGAAATGAATGTTGAAATAATCGATTTAACTGGACGCCAATGCTGCCAGCACTAATTGCTTTATGATAAGCGTCTTTCAATTGTCCTAAAACCTGTGGCTCACCCAGAATCATTGAATCAAGCCCGCTAGCCACACGTAGGACATGACGTACAGCATTTTGGTCAGGATATTTATACAAAAATGGCTGCAGTTGATCTTGCTTCATACCATGAAAATCATGTAGCCACTCCACTGGTCTATGATTGTTCTGCTGATCTACACTGCAATAAATCTCAGTACGATTACAGGTGGAGAGGATAGCGGCTTCATGTATTCCGTTTTGGTGCTTCAATTCACTCAAGGCATCAGTGACGATATCATTACCAAAGCTGACCTTCTCCCGAATTTCAATCGGGGCTGTCGAATGGTTAATTCCGTAGGCAATAAGTGTCATGGTAATTGTAATTGTATAATATCTATATGAAAATACTGTGCCATGGTTTGGTTGAACACAAGCAAAATTAGGTTAAATATTGATCCTGATGACTAATACATTAAATATAAATCATATAATGCAACTGAACAAACCGTCCGGCAAGGAATCAATATATAGTATATTTACCTATTGATATAACTTATAAATAATACACAATATTATTTTTAACCATGATCTGACAAATTAATCTAATAAAATAGAATTATAAATATCAAAATGTCTCAATATTCACTAAACAAGGCTTTATTTAAATTACCGCTATTTCTGCTATTTTTTATTTTAGTTGCTTGTTCAACATTGTCGCATGAAGAAGTAGGGTTCGAAAATCAAGAATCGTTGACAGAATCTAAAATCGTTGATACTAAAATAAAATCTGGGTCAAGTTTCGAACGTACATTACCAAAACGTCCAAATATTGAACTCAATGAAGATATTCTTTTTAAAATATTGCTTGCTGAAATAGCCGGGCAACGTGGAAAAATAGATATTGCCGTTGATAATTATCTTGATTTAGCACGAACGACTAGAGATCCCGTTGTCATTGAGCGGGCAACTAGAATGTCAGTTTATGCGGGTAATAATACGTCTGCTTTCGAAGCAGCCAGCCTTTGGCTCGAGGTTGATCCAGTAAACCCTGACGCTCATCAAGTTTTAACAGTAATCACCTTGCGCGAAGGAGACATTGATAAGGCTTTGTATCATCTTGAGATTGTACTGGAAAACTCAGAAGGTGCGTTTGATCAAAAATTATGGATGACTGCCAATTTTCTTGGTCGTGAAAAGAATCAAACTGTTGTTTTACAATTGATGGAACGCTTGATGGAAAGTCATATGGATAATGCTGAAGCTATATTTGTATTTGCTCATGTAGCTGCGAGGATGGGTGACATAGAACGTTCTCAGAGTTTACTGGAACGTGTGCTTGAATTGAAACCGGATAATAATGCCGCTACGATGACATATCTCGCATTATTGCAAAAGAAAGGTGAGTCAAATAAAGCGCTGACATGGATTGAGTTTGCCCTTAAGGATAATGCTGATGATTTTAATATGCGTATGGCATACGCGCGTTTACTCACAGATGTAAAGCGGTTTGATGATGCTCGCTATCAATTTGGAGTACTGTTAGTAAAATCACCAGATGACGTTGATGTAATCTATGCACTTGGTTTACTCTATTTACAGATCAATCGGTTTGATGAGGCAGAAAAATCTTTTCTACGTTTAGTGGAATTGAAAAAACGAGTTTTTGATGCTAACTATTATTTAGCGCGTATCGCAGAAGAAAGAGATCAGTTAGATGAAGCGAGTGATTTATATCAAGGCGTTCACGGTGGAGGAAATTATTTTGATGCAAGAATTCGATTAAGCCTAATTTTTGCCAAGCAAGGTAATGTTGATAAAGCATTAAATAATATTCGTTCCATACAAAAAGTTGAAGGCTCTAGTCGTATCATATTGATACAGGTTGAAGCTGAGATACTTATTAGTGCTAAGCGCTATCAGGAAGCGATGAAGATTTTTAATGAAGCGATAAAAGAAAAGAGTCATGTTGATATCTTCTATTCTCGTGCAATGCTAGCTGAAAAAATGGGTCGTATGGACATATTGGAATCCGATCTTAAAACTATTCTTGAAGAAGATGCGAATAATGTCACTGCATTAAATGCCTTGGGCTACACACTCGCAGATCGCACGAATCGTTACGAAGAAGCTTATGCTTATATACAACGTGCTT
The DNA here is from genome assembly GCA_905182825.1 of Thiotrichaceae bacterium UBA7359. Lineage (GTDB taxonomy): Bacteria > Pseudomonadota > Gammaproteobacteria > Eutrophobiales > Eutrophobiaceae > UBA7359. Next base: position 5,690 of record CAJJDJ010000127.1, on the reverse strand, counting down.
ACGAATTAAGCCCAAGTGATTTTTATATATTGGATAGTATGGGTTGGGTCTTATATCGATTAGGACGTCTTGGTGAAGCAATTGAATACTTACAAAAAGCGCTTGAATTAAAAAACGATCCTGAAATTGCTGCACATCTTGGTGAAGTGCTCTGGGCTAGGGGAGATAGGAAAGAAGCACAAGATATTTGGGATACTGCACTCAAAGACACACCAAAAGACGATCGTCTTTTAAATATCATAAAACGATTTAAACCGTGATACGGATATTATCACTTCTATTAGCAGTTTTTATGATAGCTTCATGTAGTGCCATACCTAAAATTGATGAAGATCTAAAGTCGCAATTATGGTTTGAGCATCAAATTGCAATAACCGGTATTAATGTGTGGAATTTAAATGGACGTTTGGGAATAAAGAACCAGAAAAATAGTAGCACCTTGAGTTTTCTGTGGGAACAATCTTATGCCGATTATGAGTTGCGATTTATTGCACCATTAGGTCAGGGTACATATATTTTAAAAAACACACCTGAAGGTGTTGTTATGCATGATCCTAAAAATAAAACCACAACAGTCAAGTCAACAGATAATTTATTCTATCAAGCACTAGGTTGGAAGTTAAATATTAATGGATTAAAGTATTGGATAAGAGGAATTCCTGAACCGGACATGAGCTATACCGAGCTTCTACTTGATGAAAAAGGTCGACTCACAAACATGAAACAGTCTGGGTTCAACGTGAATGTGTCACGTTATATTGACCAGAATGGTATTTCCTTACCAAAAAGATTATCCATTAAGAGTGATGACGTTCAACTTAAGTTAGTTATTAAAAAATGGAAAACACACTTGGATGGTTAGTTCTAAATGGCCGGCACCGGCAAAACTAAATCTTTTTTTACATATAATAGGCCAGCGACCAGATGGTTATCACCTGTTACAAACTGCTTTTCAATTTATTGAGCTCGCTGATGAAATTGATTTTACTATATTAGATTCAGGTAAAGTTAAGCGAAGCTCGGTCCTAGAGGGTGTTGCGGTAACTGATGATCTAGTTATTAAAGCTGCTCATGCTTTGAAAGAAAAAACAGGATGTAAACTAGGTGTTGATATTAAGGTACATAAAAAAATTCCTATTGGTGGTGGTTTAGGTGGTGGTAGTTCTGATGCGGCAACGACGTTGGTTGCTTTAAATGAATTATGGGGCTGTAGATTACCATCTGAGGAATTAGTCACTATGGGACTTTCACTTGGGGCGGATGTGCCCATATTCATACATTCTCAAGCATCTTGGGCCGAGGGTATTGGTGAAGATCTGATGCCAATTGAGCCTGAAGAAAGCATTTATCTTGTTATATATCCGGGTTGTAGTGTCGTTACAGCAAAAGTATTTAGCGCAGATGATTTGACACGGAATACAACGACAATCACAATACGCGACTTCCTTGAGAGAGGAGGGATAAATGATTGTGAAACTGTAGTACGGAAACAGTACAAAGAAGTTAAAAATGCAATGGATTGGTTAGCACGATTTGCACATGCGAGGTTAACTGGAACTGGTGCATGTATATTTGCCTCATTTTCAGACTTTCAAGAGGCAAGTGTTGTAAAAGATCAATTACCGGATAAATGGCAAGGCTATATTGTAAAGGGAATGAATAGTTCTCCATTACTGGAACGACTAGCAATTGAACGAACTAGAGAATAATTACAGTTTATTCGTGAAAAAGATTAAAAACGATTAATTGGGGTATGGCCAAGTTGGTTAAGGCACATGGTTTTGATCCATGCATTCCGAGGTTCGAGTCCTCGTACCCCAGCCATATTTTAAATAGCCTGGAGAACGAAAGTTCATGTCCATCTCCAATATGATGTTGTTCAGTGGTAATGCAAATCCAAAGTTAACACTAAAGGCAGCCGAGTATTTGAATATTCCACTGGGAAAAATTTCTGTAGGTAGATTCAGTGATGGTGAAGTCATGGTTGAAATTAATGAAAATGTTCGTGGACGAGATGTCTACATCATGCAGCCTGTCTGTGCACCAACAAACGATAATTTGATGGAGTTACTGGTCATTGCTGATGCTTTACGTCGTGCCTCAGCAACCCGAATTACTGCTGTTATCCCTTATTTAGGTTATGCCCGTCAGGATCGACGTTCGCGCTCATCGCGCGTACCAATAACGGCTAAAGTAGTTGCTAATATGATTGCTTCGGCTGGCATAGATAGAGTATTAACAGTCGACCTACATGCGGATCAGATTCAAGGCTTTTTTGATATACCGCTAGATAATGTTTATGGCTCACCAGTACTATTAGGAGATCTTTGGAAGCATAAATATTCAAATTTGATGGTGGTCTCCCCCGATGTCGGTGGTGTTGTTCGCGCTAGAGCCTTGGCAAAACGCCTTGATGATACGGAATTAGCCATTATTGATAAAAGACGTCCAAACCCGAACGAATCAGAGGTCATGAATATAATTGGTGATGTAGATGGGCGTACATGTGTGATTATTGATGATTTGGTCGATACAGCAGGCACATTGTGCAATGCAGCAGGAGCCTTAAAGGATTTTGGAGCGATAAAAGTCGTCGCTTATTGCACGCACCCTGTTCTTTCTGGCAATGCAATTAAAAATATTGAGAATTCAAGACTTGATGAATTGGTAGTAACAGATACAATCCCGCTTCTCTCAGAAGCTGCTAACTGTCATCGTATTCGACAATTAAGTGTTGCAGCAATGCTGGCTGAAAGTATGCGCCGTATTGCAGAAAGCGAATCTTTAAGTTCAATGTTTCTGGATTAGCATACTTTTTTTATAAAGAATTCTTCTGATTGGTCGCGTTCAGAAGGTAATCAATAACCCTTAAATATTAAGGAGTAGTAATAAAATGAATGAATTCGAACTCGTCGCCGAGGTACGGACAGATGTAGGGAAAGGTGCGAGCCGCCGTCTACGTCGTGACGGCAAATTACCTGGTGTTGTTTATGGTACCGGAAAAGCAGTTAACATGATTACTTTGCAACATAATGCAGTAATGCATAATCTTGAGCACGAAGCTTTTTATTCGCAAATTTTGTCATTAAAGGTGGGTGGCGAAACTGAAAGTGTTGTTTTAAAAGATCTACAACGTCATCCATATAAACGTTCAGTTTTACATATGGATCTATTACGCGTAGATGCTAATGAAACCCTTACCATGCGTATCCCATTACATTATATTAATGAGGAGAAGTGTTTAGGCGTGAAGAATGAAGGAGGTGTTATAAGCCATCTCATGACAGATATAGATATTGTTTGTTTGCCAAAAAATCTACCTGAGTATATCGAAGTAGATATGTTAGAAGTGAATCTTAATGATACTTTGCATCTATCTGATCTAAAGTTGCCCGAAGGTGTAGAGATACATAGCTTATTACATGGCGGTGATGCTGCACAACCTGTCGCATCTGTACAGGCACCTAAAGTAATGGCGTCTGATGAAGCAGAAGATGCAGCTGCAGAAGAAGCCGCAGTGGAAGCTTCATCAGAGACCGCACCAGAAGAAGACGCTAAAGATAACGAAAACTGATTCTAAGTGTCGGCTTCTTTGAAATTAATTGTGGGTTTGGGCAATCCAGACCCACAATATTTGGTGACTCGACACAATGCTGGCTTTTGGTTTCTTGATGCCTTCGCAAATAAATTCAGTCTAAATTTTTCTCTCGATAAAAAATTCCAATCTGAATTGTGTCGATATCAAAGTGGTTCGACAGATTGCTGGTTATGTAAGCCACAAACCTACATGAATGATAGTGGTTTTGCTGTGCAGGCATTAATGGATTATTACAAATTGTCAATAAATGAAGTTATGGTAATACATGATGAAATTGATTTAATGCCTGGGACGACACGATTGAAACAAGACGGTGGTCATGGAGGACATAATGGTTTGCGTGATATTATTCAACGCACAGGCCGCAGTGAATTCTTACGACTAAGAATTGGTGTTGGCCATCCGGGCAGTAAAGACAAAGTTGTACCATATGTCCTCGGACGTCCGAATGCAGAAGAAGAAAAAAAAATAACAGACTCCTTTTCTTTGATTTTAGGTATGAGTCAAGAATTGTTTCAGGATGATCTCAATAGATTAATGACACAATTAAATAAAAGAAATAAATCTGAAGCTGACACATTGATTTAATAATAGAGAATAAATACGGTAATAATCTATGGGGTTTAAATGCGGTATCGTTGGATTACCTAACGTTGGTAAGTCAACACTCTTTAATGCATTAACCAATTCTGCAATTGGTGCTGAAAACTATCCATTTTGTACAATTGAACCACATGTCGGTATTGTTGCCATGCCTGATGCGCGATTACATCAATTAGCTGATATCGCGAATCCACAAAAGATCGTACCAACAACAATGGAATTTGTTGATATTGCTGGATTAGTAGAAGGTGCCTCAAAAGGCGAAGGACTTGGTAACAAATTTCTTGCAAACATCCGTGAAACTCAAGCTATTGCACAAGTAGTAAGGTGTTTTGACGACGATAATATTGTGCATGTCGCGGGTAAGGTTAATCCGATATCAGATATAGAGGTGATTAATACGGAATTGTGTCTTGCGGACTATGAAACTGTAAATAAGGCCTTACAGAAAGCTATTAAATTAGGACGCAGCGGTGATAAAACAAGTCAAGATCAGCAGGAACGACTCGAAGCGTTAATGAAACATCTTGACCAGGGTTCGCCTGTGCGTTCAATGGAATTATCCGTAGAAACTATAGAAGCTATTAAACATTTACAATTACTGACGCTAAAACCTACCTTGTATATTGGAAATGTCGAAGAAGGTGGTATGAATTCAAATCCGTGGTTAGAGAAAATACAGACACTCGCGAACAAAGAAAATTCAGAATTGATTCCAGTGTGTGCTTCTGTTGAAGCCGAAGTTTCTCAACTAGAAGATGACGAAAAACAGGATTTTTTGGAAGCACTTGAAATGGAAGAGCCAGGACTGAACCGTATTATTCGTGCAGGTTATAAATTGCTTAGCCTACAAACATATTTTACGGTGGGACCGAAAGAGGTCCGCGCATGGACCATTGATATTGGAGCAACTGCGCCTGAGGCTGCCGCTGTAATACATACCGATTTCGAACGAGGTTTTATTCGTGCAGAAGTAAGCGCCTTTAATGATTATATTGAGTATAAGGGTGAACAAGGTTCCAAAGATGCCGGTAAATGGCGATCTGAAGGTAAAGAATACATTGTAAAAGATGGCGATGTGGTTCTATTTAGATTTAACGTGTGAAAAATTTTATTTAGTTGTTAAAGGTCACTATCAGATTGATAGTAAATTATAGTCTTGACATAAGGTCTCGATTTATAAAAAGATAATAATTGATTGTTTATTATGAAAAAATCGTCTAAGTCTCTTTAGAAATGAATTTAAGACAATTATAAATTATGTCTAGGTAAATTTGGTCAGAGAATTTTTTTAAATTAACCAACACCACTAAAAAATAGTGGCATTGGTTAACAATTATCTAACGCTCTATTTTGTAAGCATACATCATGTTGTCCATCATCATAGGTATAAAAATCAAATCTTTCTCGATAATAAACTCATGGTCAGCGCTACCTTGTTTTAGTGAAAGTAATTCTTCCACTCCGCCAGTACTTGAAATGTGAAACA
>CAJJDJ010000126.1 GCA_905182825.1 Thiotrichaceae bacterium UBA7359 | reverse complement strand
TTTCAATATACGGAATATCAATTGGGTCACCATTTAAACCCAACGCTACCAGCACTTGTCCACGAATTTTTTCATCATTAGCCTTCTTGAATGAACGGATGTATTCCCTTAATGCACGACTTTTTATGCCATCTATTCTGTTAATGGTGCTTGCTAACGCAATTCGAACAGGTGGCTCGCTAATCTTTTTCCAATTAACATTTATTGACTCAATATCATTAAGCTCCCACATGTCATACATTAAATTATAGACACTGCTATCTAATCGCATTGCATAGAGAGCATGCATTACATTAACTAAATTAGTTGGGTTATCTGAGCGTAGAGCTTGCTTGATGTGTTCTAGGCTTGCCTTGCCAGTATAAATTCGGTTGTATAAATTTTTAAATGGAATGGGTTCTTTCTGGAAGTTTGAGTTTTCCTTATTATTTATTTCACTTTCTTGAACGAATTGGGTTTCTGCATAAGTACTATTCAAACAACTAGTTGTCATTAAGAAGGTGATTATTAATTTTGCTTTTATGTTCATATTCTTATAAATAGCTAGATGCGCTCGTTTACTTTTGCCAACATTCAGCGAGTGTCCCGGGAGCATCCTGACCCTTTGTTCCGTTTGATTCTAGCGTTAGTGTTCCGCATTTAAGGTCAATAAAAGACGTTGGGACAGCGGACAGCGTGTATGTCTGGCGAGTACCTTCGATGGCAATATTCAGAGTATATAATCCGGTTTCGCTCAGTCTTTGTGCGTTGACAACTCCAGGCGGGAACGTGTCATCCACTGTCGTAAATTGGTTATTGTCAGAATAGAACCGTTCCAAAATAGTTGCAACGCTTGTGAGCGCAGCTCTACCCTCGGCACGCTGTCCTCTTTGGATGTAGTCGGTATAATTTGGCATGGCTATCGCTGTGAGAATACCAATAATCGAAACCACTATCATTAATTCTATTAATGAGAAACCTTCAATATTTACATTTGTTCTCTTTTTTGGATAAAATAATTTATTCATTTCTCTCTCTCCACTATTAAAATAGATTTTATAAAGCTCTCGCTTAATCATGTCATCACAACATGTAGAGTTCAGTTTTTTTATGGATCTCTTGCGAACGAGTTACTATTATTTCTCTGACCAATAAGTCCGGCCGAAAGGATTGTCACTCAATTTAAAACCTTGAGAGCCTGAATTATCGTCTGTATCAATATTTTGTAGCAATCCACCTTCGACACCAATCAAACCGTATATACCGTCCGCAGCATAAAAAGGTATTACTGCGGAGGAGAGGCCACGTAACTGGTCTGAGATTTCTCTTCCATCGACGTCAGGCGTATTAAAGCCTCCTGTGGTCAAAACATTGAGTCCAAGAAGTCTACCCCCGCCTAGGTTGGCAGCACAGAGATCTGTGTTGTTAGTCACATCAGGCTCATAGGTTGTAATAAAGACATTTCCGGCCACGATAATTGGACTGGTCAATACTTTTTCGCCTGGGTGCCCAGTCTCCGTAAAGTCAATAAACCAACCGAATGAGGCATCGGTAACAGTGTCATTATCTGACAATATTGCATTACTAACATCGATCAAATCATCCTGGATTATTGGGCTAGTAACCCCACTCACGTTCTTGGGATAGTTTCTTGCAATATGCTCAGCCCCATTACCACCAACCATGTTGCCGATTTCAAAATCTCTTAAACCATAGAATTGATCATCAACTATCTCTATTAAAGGGTGAGCTCTATCACCCGATCCAATCGCCACCAGAAAATATTTCTGCTTATTAGCTGCCGTAAATCTTGTGTCTAGCACAGCCGCGACTTCGGGTGTTTCAAAAAAGCGTCGTTCATCAGCAGGCGTGCCCTCAGTGGAAAGTTGAGCTAGTAGACCTATTACTGTTGAGCCCGCTGAAGCGGCCCCGCCGTCATGGTTAATATCTCCATTAAAATCAACTCGCCATATCTGCCCGCCAGTGTCGGCAATATAAATACGATTAGTAAGACCATCACCGTTTGTATCTAATAATTCCGGAGCAGCAGCAAATGAGTACTTCATCTGCGGCACCTTCAATGTGGCGTTGGTATTATCGCCGCCGATTGAAAATATTAGATTGCCAGTTTCAGGGTTAACAATAAAGATCATATTGCCTTTATTGTTATTACCCGCTGTTGGCGTTGTACCAAACCCATTATCTAGATTAGTGTCATAACCACCACCGAAGATGAAAGCCTCTTCACCTCCGCTAGTGGTCAATATTCGTGTACTTTCTGGTAAAGACCAGGTATTAGTAAGGAACTTAAATGGGTCTTTTTGACCTCCGACATCAGGTTTATTGCCTTGGATACGCCAGAGGAATTTAGGTATTATATTAAACGTTGTTGATGATTGAGTTATTGTCCCAGTCAAATCTAGCGCGTAATAATAGACACCGCCACGACGCATGCCAAAATAAGCATGGACCTTGTCACCATCATCAGGTTCAACTTTACCATTCTTATTCACATCAATAATTTTCACTACTGGTGATAAATCCACGCCATAGTTGTGGGTACCTTCGGCGTTAGCAAATAAACTTTGTTGAAGTTCTAATAGTGGTTGAGGGATAAATGACCAGTCTTCCTTGCCTGATTTTGCATTAATCATTTTTAAGGCACCATCATTAGTGCCGACAATGATTTTATCGAAAAACTCATTAATAACTCCGTCATTATTAGTATCACGGCCATTATAAGTAATAGTAACAGGACTACTGTGTAGTACATCATTTACAGTCCAGCGTGTGGTAGCGTCAATATCTGAAGCATCATCTACTTTTGAATCAATGACTTTACCAAGCATCCATAACATCCGATCTTCACAATCACTATTAGCACTTGTAGAAGGGTTGGGACAAACATGTTCACGAACGGTACTCAACTCATTACTATTCCAACTATCTTTTGTAATCTTAAATTGATTGGACTCAAGTGATTGACCATTGCTAGGGGCAATGTCATTAGGAGGTGATCCAGTCGTATCCGTATAGATTATACGATCTCCAAAATCTCTCATCATTTCACCAACGCCACCTTTAGTTGTTTGAACTCCATCAGCGTCACCACCTCTCCCTGCTGACCAAACATCCTGCGTGGTGGTCTTGAAACGATTAAATTCATTTACTGCCTGCTCATCATTTCCATCAAGAATACGAGTAACAAAATCACAAGCAGCAGGCGTTCCTACTTTTGTGCAGACTTTATATTTTTTGATATTACCAAGCCATGTGGAATTTAACTCAGGGGTAAATAGACCAAAGTAAACATCTTCACGACTAAATAATCGATTGAACGCATTGGTTGCTAATGATGGAGAAATAATTGATGTTGGGTTATTTTTCACACTAGTCAAAATAGTGTCAAAAGCGGTGATTAGATCTGATGCGTTGTCCGCTCGAAAAAATTCTCCTTTACCTTCTGAGGCTATATCTTGAAGGAATTGGTTGGTGAGTGAAAAACCAACCACGTGTGTTGTAATAGTTTGATCATTAGGAAGTGTTGCTGATTGGTCTTTTTCAGCTAAAAATTTAACTAGATCGATAGCACAGTCTTGAGCATCGTTTATGAAACTATTATTTGACATTCGATTTCTGCATGAGCCAATGTCAGTAAACTCACTTTCAATTACGGGTGCAATTGGACTACCAATCGGATCAAATGCCGCACCATCAGTGAGTAATACCTGATAGTTTGAAGCACAGCTGAGCTCACTCACGAATGGAGAGACATAGTTCGGGGCACCACTAATACTCCTATTACGACAATTGAAATTGTCGAGATTATTAACGTCGCAGCCCGCTGGGTTAACGATTCCATATGGCGGAAATGTTCCTGTATTAGCACCATTACAATCGTTATCACCGTCACAATAACTGCCGGGATGACTCAATCGTGTAGTACGTTGTTCATTACGGCTCGTACCAAACGTGACGCTCTCTCCGCGCCAGTAATGTGCCGCCTCATAGAGCGTCTCTGTAATGGGTGTCAATCCAGAAGCTGGAAACGCATCAATTATCTCTACTAGTCTTTGACGGTTTCTCTTTGACGGGCTAAAGTTGCCGTTTGATTGATATCTAATCGATAATCGTGGCGCCTTACTCGCATCAGAATTAAAAGATCTTACTCTACGTTCATTGCCTGATGTCTCGAGAATAAATGCCATCGGATTGCCAGAGGCCCAACCAGAGCTATCGACGAGTTCCTGAACAATAGTTTTTAAATTGGGTGTACTTAGTACGTTGCCATTTTGGAAGGTCGGGGCGTTCCATGAGGCGGACCCATTAGTTTTAGTACGAGTGGTTACGTCACCGTATGTCGTGGGATTGTCTTGTTTTTCGCCATGAAATGTAATGGTGCTATTGCCGCTTCGGGTTCCAAATGGCGTAAAAGATAAACTCGCTTCCAAAATAGTAGCCCCTTGAGGCACATCAATATCCAAGAAACGCATGCCAACACTAGTACTGTTTCTTAAATTTAAAACAGAACCACCTATAGTTGAGTTTTCTGCATCGTCAGATCCTCTTGAGATTTGTGCTGATTCAGTGTCCTGCACGCAGCCGAGACTACTTTTAGTATCATAAGTAATTTCTAATTTTGGTGCTTTACCAGAATCTCCATCAAAGCTGTAAAAATCTACATTGCCAGAATTGAATTCGATGAGTAAGTTTAAGTCATTACCACCACACCAATTTGCTCGGTCTGTAATTTGTTGTATTACAGCAGTCAGAGCATCCCCTGTGCAAGAGCCATCAGTGCAACTAGTGACTTGAGCATCACCGATTGTTGTCGGTAAATTCCATGTTGTGGTTTTAGAGCTCCCCGAGACACGATTACTGATGTCACTCGCATTATTCGTAAAAGTCGTTGCATCATCTACCTGCTCAGCACTGATATTGATTCTATTAGTAGTCGCGGCATTATCACTTATGGACGTTAAGATGAGCTTAGCATCAGTGATTGTTGCGCCTTTAGGAACAACAACATTCTGAAAGCGCAAGCCTGTTTTTTGATTTAAAGTCGCGGCACTTCCAGGTGTTGTATAACTAACTTGAAGGAAGGGGGCATTCGTTCGACCTTGTTCAAAATTAGCTAATCGATTGGCTCTGAAACCATTTGCCCGTCCGAAGAGACACAGTGGCTTACCGTCGGTGCCGGCACCAGTATTAACAAGTTCACTGATGACAGAAGTAACATTCATAGTTGGTAATGGCGTCGAATTGAACGTTAGAGTCGATTTGGCTGTTGTCTCAGCGGGGGTTCTTCTGTTAGTTAGGTCGAATCGACTAGGTCCTGAGTAGTCAGCACAGTTTGCTATGTCTTCTCCACTAATAATGGCTGTCGTTGAACCATTGAATACAAGGGAAGATAAGGAGAGTTCAGCAAATGTAATCGATGCATTACTGGGTATGTTTAAACCTCTAAACCTCATGCCCAGAGTGACTCGTTCATCGAGAAAAAACCCAAAACCGAACCTTTGATCTATACTTACAAAGCCACCACAGGATGTGCACTCAGATGCATCATCGGCCGTTCTATTGACACGTGCGGAGGTAATGTCACCTCCTGTAGTCTTGGTATTCATATTTAGGATGGGGTCGTTAAGTGTAACAGTGTTACCTACTAATTCTTCTTGCGCATCATCACTGGAGGTGATGATGGTTAAAAGACTTTTGCGTAGTGAATCATCCGGCTCTGAGACAGTCTCGCTTGTTGGATCATCAATCCCTGCAATAGGATAAACGACAGCACCACCTGCTGAAAATGTAAATCGCATCAGACCAACATTGACGTCTTGAATACTATCGATAATAGTTTTCATGGAATCTTTCATGACTTCCATACGAGTTTTCCCTCCCGTATTCGGAACTTGAATATTCATACTTCCTGATGTGTCAAGAATGAGTAGTACATTTGGTAAGATTGGATTGGAGGTGTTAGCACTTGAAGAGCCTGAACTAAAATAAATCTCAGTGTCATCAGCGCGAGTAATCCCCGTACCAAAGGTAAGGAAAAAAGTAATGATTAGATATATTGTTCGTTGAGAAAAGAGTCGTAACATGTCGTTATCCGCTATTTAATAGTTAAATTTATGTATAACACTAGGTTAAGTTTTTTAAGAACAGCTCGCTTTAGCAGCTTCTTTTAATTTCCAAGATGTTCTGCATTCTTCTTTTCCCTCAAAAGGGAATATACAAACTTGTATAATACTGGGCATGGTAGAAGTAGAGCCTTCTGATTGCATTGTAAGTCCAGGTGATTCTAACTCTTCATTACGAGTACTATTCTCAGTATTGAATTGAATATTGACGCTAGCATTTTTTCCATCAGAACAGGCGACGGCATAAGTGCGTGCGCCCATATCCATGCCGCGGTCAGTGATAATGTAAGAGTCAGCTGCATTAGCGCAATTGAGCGTTATCAAAAAAACTAGAACAGTTTTGAATGATTGAGGCATATACATTTCATTTACTCCATTAGAATTATTTTTTAGTTATTTTCAAATATTAAATAATAAGAAACTTTCGAAAAAGAACGAATATTCATAAATGCCAGGCACCCGCATTTATGGTTGTTGATGCGCCAGATTTGGTTTTGGCGGTCACTTCAATATTGAAATAATTATACGTCTGACTGTCTCCTTGTATATCTGAACCACTGGCAAATACTGCTGTCGCATCTTTTGAATTAAGAAAAGATGATGTGTATTCTGCTTCAGCGTTATAGTCGCCAACATCCTCAATTGGAGTTTTGCCACTCCCTAATGTGTTAAATGAATTAGCATTTTCTAACGCAACTGCCAATGCAGTTTCAGCCGCTTGGAATGCTCGGTTTTTTTCTTGCGCATTTGCCGCCATGTTCTCATCCAAAATACTTGTGTTCATCGACGATAAAGCCAGTAAGGTTAAGACGACCATGAAGATAAGAGATGTAATTAAAGCTGCTCCTTTTTGTGTATTATTAGATTCGTTATAGATATATTTTTTCATGATAATTGCCTTATATTTATAAACGGAGAATAGTATCTCTTCTGTTTCTGATTTCTATCGTTGCAGCAAATATTCGTCGTCGATGTCGGTCATTAAAAGGGCCAAGATTTTGCCCAAGCACATTAAAAGTATTTGTGTCTATAGTGGTACCATATTGTCTGATAGTACGCATTAGCAGACTTATTTTTACACTCACAACATTTGCCCAATTGGTTACAGCATTTGCAGTAAAATATCCATCTACACCCACCGCCCCATTGGTGTTTTCGCCATAGAGGATCTGCATATTTTGAACACCTTCAATAAGCTCTTCATCATTAAAAGTTCTACCTGCTCCGCTAGTATCAGTTCCTGGTGTGGCACGCCAAAGAGCAGGCCCTGTACCGCTTGCACTGTTTTTTATGAAGTAGCGATGGTTTCTCAATAAGTGTATGTTAGCGTTGTCTTTGAGATAAATACGTGAGAGATTTGCGCTTGGTGTGATAATGTTATTAGTGCGGTCGATTTGATTGGCTTGAAAGATGTCGGCACCACCACAATCTGAAATAGCAACAAAACTGTCATTAGCTAAGGCATCTAAATCTCCATTAGTGTTATTTATTGTTAGAGCATCTGCTGTAGTTGCCATGTTGTTTAGAAGACTAATATCAGTAGGTTGAAAATGCCTGATGGTAATACCATCCGATGTTGTGTCCATCTCCGCAATGGACTCCGTGCTAGCCGATGGAAACCAAGAATTGAAATTACTTTCTCGGCCTTCAATCAGAGCACTGGTAGCTGTTTCCGAGAAGTTGGCAATATTAACCGTATTCGCATTACCCAGATGGTTTGTGACATTGGTGACTTCATCAGAACAACCAACAAATGCTGCAAGACGAATATCTTTAACAAGAAGGTCTATTGCAAAACGAGCATTTTCTTGTAGAGCACCCATTTCATTTTGTTCGGTATAAACACGTTTATTGGTCACAAGCAAGCTAATCGCTGTCGACAGCATCATTATGCCGAGAGTCATTGCAATCATTAATTCTATGAGGGACATGCCGCTCTGCCTAGTACCTATTTTTTTTCGAGTTAGCAATTTCATGGCTGCAATGTATAGCTAATATTTCTTAGTGTTCCTTCTCTATCAGTCCAAGAAAGGGTTATGTTATATTGCGCATTTGATACACCATTATTTGTCACGTTAATTTGTTGTATGTTCGCTATACTCCCTGGCGGCATTATCTCATTAATTTGAGCATGCCAACAGTTAAGATCGTTAGCTGCAGTTATTGCATTTGTTATGACGCAAGCCCCGGGCACGGTAGGGGCAGTGTGATTACTTATATAAGCATTGGAATCGTTTTGATTAAGACGAATCTGGTCCATTATATCTGAGGCAAGAATGCTAATTTGTGTTCTGAGATAAGCATCGTGATTAAATCTTAATGCCTTAAATTGAAGTCCAGCGACGCCTAATACTCCAATTGCCAATATCAGCATGGCAATGAGTACCTCTATTAATGTAAACCCTTTATTGCGTTTTTTATACTTGATATAGTTTTTCATTGTTTAGTTATTTTAGTATTACTAAATACAAACAAATTCTGGGTCTAATTGAGGCCGACCTGTAATAGAAACCTGTATTCGTCTGCCTGTTTCACCGTCTCTAGCATCGCAAATATCAAAGACAGCGGAGGAGTTAATGCGACCATCCGCAGCATAGGTAAAGACGCCTTGGTTGGTAGTCTCCGTTATAGTTGTTGCCTGACACTCCAGCTGAATACTTTTAATAGTTCTGTCACCAACACTTAAGCCATCGGCGTTTGCTGCGTCAGGCTCTCTCGCTCTAATTTGCCAAAAATCAGTCCAGTCAGTAACAGGATTTCCAGTAACATCAACAGCTCTCAAACTAAAGTTTCTATTCATTGTTGATGCTTCATTTCTCGCATATGAGAGATAATTCACGAGTAAGTTGGCTTTTGTAGTCAAACAATTATTTTGCACCATTGTTGAATAACTTGGTATTGCGACAGCAGCTAATATTCCGGCTATTGCGACTACTATCATTAATTCTAAGAGGGTAAAACCCCTAAAGTCAGCATGTTCGAGTTTCATCATTTACCCCAACTGATTAAATTATTCATAATCATTTATACTGACATGTATAGCAGGTATAGAGAAACATTAAAGTTTAATTAGATAAACGGTGGTTTTTGAGTGATGAATGGTGAAGCGCTTCTAACTATTGTGAACGAGCTCACATTTTAGATTATGATTAAATACGATTTTATTATTATAGGTGGCGGTATCATTGGCATGACCACTGCTCGTGAATTAGCTGTTCGCGGTGCAAGCGTTGCCCTTATTGAGAAGAACACATTAGGTAAAGAAGCAAGTTGGGCGGCAGGAGGTATACTATCCTCTATGCGTCCATGGTCAGAAAACTCGGCGTCTGCTGAGTTGTCTGAGCATGGCAAATCATATTACCCACACTTTATAAAATCATTAACTGACGAGGTGGGTATTGATCCTGAATATGTGAAATCAGGACTTGTTATAATAGAAGCGAAGCATGTTAACGATATAAATTATTGGGCACGGAGTAAGTGTATAAAAGTAATAGGAAAAATAGAGAACCTGAGTGCTGATATAACCCTTCCTGATCAGGCTGTTTTGCTTCCAGAAATTGCTCAGATTAGACCGCCCAGGTTGTTAGTAGCACTGCGCGAGAGCTTAAAAAAAATGTCGGTTTCACTTTATGAAAACACAACTATTAATAAGTTCGTTATGAACGCTGGTCGGTGTGAGCAAGTAGAATATAAAGGCGGTAAGCTATCCGCTGACTCGGTGATTATTACTGCTGGTGCTTGGAGTAAATTAGTACTGGGAGACAAGTGTGTTGATATGAATATTAAACCTATTCATGGGCAAATGATCTGTGTTAAACCCATTGAATCGGTCTTACGGACAATAATATTGGATGGTGGCCATTACTTGATTCCGAGGCAAGATGGACATGTGTTGATTGGCAGTACAGTGGAAGATATTGGTTTTGATAAAAAAACGACATTGACCGCGCAGCTAGAGCTACAAAGCTGGGCTGTTAGCGTTTGGCCAAAACTAAAAAACGCAACTCTCGTAAAGCATTGGTCTGGTTTAAGACCTTCGACTGATACTGAAAAACCATTTATCGGTTTAGTCCCAAATTTTAAAAATCTCTATTTTAATACAGGACATTTTCGTAAGGGAATACTACAGGGGCCTTCATCGGCATTATTATTAGCGGACATGTTCTCTGGTGATTTTTCGTTTATGGAGATCGATGAGTTTTCTCTTCGTAGGCAGATAAATGCAGCTGAAATCGCGTGATAAATGATAATCTGAGTAGTATCATCCCCTTTTTCTTATTAGCTTCTATTATAATGTCTTTATGAGTGAAAAAACCAACAAGCAGGATTTTACGAAGGACAGCGAAAATTATATCAAGGTGCAATTACTCAAATGCGATATCAATCCTACGTTTCAGAGAAATGAGATAGCTAGGGTAATGCTGAATAAACCTCAACATTTGTCAGCAGAACAAGTCCTCACATTTGTTAATGAGAGTGATGTGCATGTTTCAAAGGCAACTGTATATAACACATTGAATCTTTTTGTTGAAAAAGGATTGATTCGAGAAGTAAGTATTGATCCCATAAAGATTTTTTATGATTCAAACACTTCGCATCATCACCATTATTACAATGAAGATACGGGTGAACTATCTGATTTTGAAATTGACGAAATGAGCTTAAACCCAAAATCGTCATTACCTGAAAACACAGTGCAATCGGGTATTGATGTAGTTGTTCGAGTAAAAAATTCGACGTAATTTTTTTTATATTTTTACAAAATGCCGGAATAGCTCAGTTGGTAGAGCAACTGTTTCGTAAATAGTAGGTCGGAGGTTCGAATCCTCTTTCCGGCACCATTTGTGTGGGTTTTAACGAGAAAGACTAATAATATTGAACTATAGGTTGTCATTTTTACGATGCGAAAAGAACGTGACCTTCTTGCTTCTTTTGATGATGAGATTTATCAAAGGTTTCAAAACTCACAAAGGGATTAATGTTAAGATGAAAGTCTTTGAATACACAATAGAAGCAGACTATATTGATTTATTTAAATCTTGTAGGTCAATGAATTCTTCATTCATGACATCAAGGATAGAAAACAATAATGAGGCGCTTATTCTACCCGTCTGGAACTTATTACTTAAGTTCTCTCGGCTTTGAATAATGTCTATTAATTTTAATCGTTCAGAGATCTCCTCAAATGATAATACACGAAGTTTTTTTCTAAGCTTCAGGTATCGGCTCACTTTTTTTTCTCGAGCGACGAGTCCTTGTGTGATAGTTTTTTTACGCTTCATAAAGTCATGTATTTTAAAATTATCATCAATTTAGTTTAATTATGATTTTTTAATATGCAAACTGATATATTAAATATGGACATATTATGTCGATTATAAAAAATAATATGTATGCTCCTGGCAAGCATGCAATCATCGACTGTAAAGGGGCAGTGTCGCATTTTGATGAGCAGGAAATGCTCGAATTACTTCACTCGGCAGCCCATGCAGCAAACGCCACTGTGCTGTCATCCAACTTTCACCATTTCGGAGAAGGTTGTGGCATAACAGGTGTATTAGTGCTCACTGAATCTCATATTACAGTACACACTTGGCCAGAAAAGAACTATGCCGCATTTGATGTTTTTATGTGCGGCGATTGTGAAACTGAAAAAGCAGCGCACGTCATCACTAAAAATTTGAAGCCTGAGAGTTTTAGGATACAACTGATAAGTCGTGATGCTGGAAGCTTAAACGATAATGAAAAAATAAAGACTAAGGAAACTGTTACATGACTGGAGTTACTATGAAAAAAAAATTCAACATATTGTGCCTGTTAATTGTATTCGCAATGTCAATATCTGGATGCACTTCACAGGAAGAACTTCTAACTAAAGAACTGGAGGTCTACACGACGAAAGCGCAGCGTTCGGTTGCTCAACTAAAAGATCATATCGATAAAGGACTGGTTAAGAACACAGGTATATTAAAAATGTATGCCGATACTGTAAAAAATAGTGAGTCGGGATTAATTGAACTTATTGACGCGTTAGCTCTTGATTCAACCTCGAGAGGGCCTATTTATCTAGGTCTTGCTGACAGATTAAAAAAATCGCTTGCGATATCTACGTCAGCACCTGCTAACGGAAAATTGGCAACTGAAAATATCGCTCAAGAGCTAGCGTTAATATCCGATGCAGCAAACCCAGCAATCTACAATATGATGCTCACAGATCCAATCAATGTCATCGCCGACATGTCAAATGGCAAACTACCTCGTGTAGAAGCATTAAGTAAAGAAGCGAGTGATAGAGCAAATGGAAATGCTGATTCTGGAACTGGAAACCAGTTGATTGGTAATCCAAATTACGGAAATTGGCAAAGAAGAAATGACGGCACCTCTTTTTGGGCTTGGTATGGGATGTATTCGATGTTCAGTAATTTTGGACGACCGACCTATTATTCTTCTTGGTCAAATAACCGTGGCTACAGTTATTATAATGATTATGGTAGAAGTCATTATACGTCACCCTCTCAATTTAAAAGCCAACGGGCAACACAAGCTACAGCAAAAAATAAATTCCAAAAATCAGGAAAAAAATTTACGAGTCCTTATGCTAAAAAGAGAATAGGCGGTTCTTCTACCTCAGCAAAACCAAGACCCACAAGAGCTAAATTTAGTAGCGCGTATAAAAAAAATAGCTCTCAAAGTACGACTCGAAACTCATCGTCAAGAACTTCCCGTAGCGGTCGTCGCGGTAAATAATTCAGGAGAAAATTATGTTAGATAACAACTTAATATGGGTCGTCAGCGTGATATGTCTCGATCTCGTTTTATCAGTAATAGCAATCAGTGCTTTTCGATGGATCAAAGGCCTTATAGAAGGGGTCAATACAAGTGACGAGCTATCAAAGAAAGATAACTTCGCCTATGGTGTTGCTTTTGCTGGTGGTGCACTAGCGTTAGCCATGATCATTGCCGCAGCAGTTGACGGTGCACCGAGTGACAGTCTTTTGACTGAAGCCACCAATGTCTTGATATACGCATTCGCAGGTATCGTCTTGTTATGGATAGGCAAATTGATTAATGATTTCGTTATCTTTAATCGATTTTCATTGAAAGATGAAATTTCAAACGAAAATATTTCAGCAGGTATAGTCCAAGCTGCAAATTATTTATCTTTAGGCATAATCATTTCAACATCTATAAAGTGGATTGAGACTGAATCAGCTGAAGGCTTACTATCAGTTGTTTTTATCTTTTTTGCATCTCAGATAATTTTGTTACTGATAACAAGGATGCGTTCACAAATTTATATGCGACGACACAATGGTGAACGTCTTCAGGATGTAATTAAAGCAGGAAACCCAGCATTGTCTATACGTTACGCTGGTCACATCTTAGCTGCGGCACTCGGCGTAAGCGCAAGCTCTCATTTAGTGAGTTACATGCCAGATACGTTAATGATATCAGCAGGAATATGGCTTTTGGTTTCCATCGCAATCGTTATTTTTATTACGATTCTTGCAGCTATAGCAAGACGCTTTATTCTCATTGGTATCAATGTTGTTGAAGAAGTTGATAATCAAAAAAATATTGGTGTGGCCTTCATTGAAGCTCAAATTTTCATATCAATGGCAATTATATTGAATCCATTAGTAGAAATGCTCGATTCAATTATTTAAGGAATTTAGTGGAATGGATTGGTGAATTCTTTATTAGGCAATAAAAAAGACTCAAAGCTATCGCATGACATAACACTTATCGGAATTATGTCAGTGTTAGCGGCATGTGGACTCATTTATGAATATTTATTGTCTCACTATGCTGGACGTGTCATTGGTGCTGTAGATAGCGCCATATATTCCATGATTGGAATAATGATTGTTTCCATGGGTATTGGCGCGTTTGCAGCAAAACTTATAAAAGATCCATTTACTGGGTTTACTGTTCTCGAGTTATTAATTGGTTTTTTTGGTGCCACATCAATATTGATTGTTGCAGGAATTATTAGCTTGAGTTACTCGCTACCTCAGCAATTACAAGAAATATATGGCCTTCATAGTAGTATCACGACAGATGGGGGCATAATTCAGTTATTACAGAGTTTTGTTTACTACACACCTTTTATCTGTGGCTTCTTTCTTGGAGTCATGATTGGAATGGAAATACCACTTATTGCACGAATTCGTGAAGTTATTTATGAGCGACATTTAACGCACAACACAGGCACTATTTATGGTGCAGATTATATTGGTGCGGGTGTGGGTGCGGCTATATGGGTAATTTTTTGTTTAAAACAGCCTATTATTGTTTCAGCAGTAGGAACTGCGTCAGTCAATATATTTATTGGCTTCATTTTTCTGTTTCGTTATCAAAAGTACCTTAATAGGCCAAAACTATTATTTTTAGCGCACGTCGGATTAACCGCACTGTTAATAACGATAGGATTTTTTAGCACAACTATCACCGAAGGAATGGGTTCTTCATTTTTTAAAGACAAGGTTGTTTATACGAAAATAACACCCTATCAGCACCTGACACTAACAGAACGCAAAGTAGGAAAGGGTATTCAACCAATCACCAGTCTATATATTAATGGTCGACTCCAGTTCTCAAGCAATGATGAAATTATTTATCACAATTACTTGACTC
>CAJJDJ010000125.1 GCA_905182825.1 Thiotrichaceae bacterium UBA7359 | reverse complement strand
GTCTTGAAAAAGCAAACCTAGAAGATCTGGGTGGTGCAAAGCGTGTTCAAATTAGTAAAGAGAACACTACGATTATTGATGGTGAAGGTAAGACTAAAGATATCGAAGGACGTGTCACTCAAATTCGTCAACAAGTTGAAGACTCCACATCTGATTATGACCGTGAAAAACTACAAGAGCGTGTTGCAAAACTCGCTGGTGGAGTTGCGGTAATTAAAGTTGGTGCGGCTACTGAAATCGAAATGAAAGAAAAGAAAGCACGTGTTGAAGATGCATTGCATTCAACTCGCGCGGCAGTTGAAGAAGGTGTTGTACCTGGCGGTGGTGTTGCATTGCTACGAACTTTGAAAGCTGTTTCTAAGGTTGAAGGTAGTAATCATGACCAACAAATTGGTATTGATATTTTAAAACGTGCGATTGAAGAGCCCTTACGACAAATTGTCACTAATGCTGGTGAAGAAGCATCAGTCATTCTGAACGAGGTTGCTAAAGGGAAAGGTAATTATGGTTATAATGCAGCGAATGGTGAATTTGGAGATATGATTGAAATGGGTATTCTTGATCCAACCAAAGTAACGCGTTCTGCATTACAAAATGCAGCATCAGTTTCAAGTCTGCTATTAACAACTGAGGCAATGGTTGCTGAAATTCCACAGGATGACCATGGCCATGGTGGTGGTGGTGGTGGTGGTATGCCTGATATGGGTGGCATGGGTGGAATGGGCGGAATGATGTAGTTTTCCACAAATATGTGTGTTTAAGGAACCCACCTGACGGTGGGTTTTTTATGTCTATCATTAACAGTATTATATATAGTGATTAGTAAGCTAGTAATAATAAAAATAATACAGGTGACTTTAAAGAACAAAATTTCATTGAATAATATAATTCATTTTACACATCTGGCTTTAATTGATACTAAAAAAATATAGTTAGGATAAATTATTTTATTCCCATCAATGTTAGTGCAATAATTCAATAGTAAAAAATAATGCACATATTTAAGAGAAACTATTTCGAACAATACTTTTAGTTTGTAATAGATTATCTGATTCACTATACAAATTAAAAGTCGTTTAAAATAGGTAATGTATCTTTATTAATAGATTTATAAATAAAGTGGTTTTGACTTTATCCTCAAGTAAAAGATAAGTCTAGAGTATCACTAGATGAAATTTAGCATCTGAAACGAACTTTTGAGAAGAATTACATACATTTATTATGATGCAATTATCTCTTCATGAAACTAGTAATTAATTTCATTGAAGGATAGACTGAAAAACATCTACAGGACTACGAGTAAGCTAACTATCAGCTTTTAAAATCCAGCACATCCTAAAATATAAAGATTGTCGCTGAGATAAGGCAATATGAAATGTATAAATTAGCTACGCTAATTATCTCTTCATTGCTTCGAAGAACGCAGCATTATTTTTAGTAGCCTTTAATCGTTCTAACATAAACTCCATAGCGGCGAGTTCTTCCATGGGATGAAGTAGCTTACGTAATATCCATATTTTTTGTAGCTCACTTTCATTGGTCAATAATTCTTCGCGTCGAGTACCCGAACGGTTAATATTGATGGCTGGGTAGAGACGCTTTTCCGCAATTGTTCGGTCTAGATGCAATTCCATGTTGCCAGTACCTTTAAATTCTTCGTAGATCACATCATCCATTCGTGAGCCGGTATCGATTAGTGCAGTAGCAATAATAGTTAAGCTGCCACCCTCTTCGATGTTACGCGCTGCACCAAAGAAACGTTTTGGCCTTTGTAATGCGTTTGCATCAACACCACCGGTAAGGACTTTTCCAGAAGCAGGGATCACGGTGTTATAGGCGCGTGCTAATCGCGTAATTGAATCAAGCAAAATGACAACATCTCTTTTATGCTCGGTTAAACGTTTAGCTCGTTCGATCACCATCTCTGCCACTTGAACATGACGGCTAGCTGGTTCATCAAAAGTACTGGATATAACTTCACCGCGCACCGAACGTTCCATTTCAGTTACTTCTTCCGGACGCTCATCGATTAAGAGTACGATCAGATGAACTTCTGGGTGATTGTGGGCAATCGACTGTGCAATACTTTGAAGTATCATCGTTTTACCGGCTTTCGGTGGAGAAACAATTAATCCAAGTTGACCTCTTCCGATAGGTGACGCAAGGTCAATAATTCGAGGAGTTAAATCTTCAGTGCTACCATTACCCTGTTCAAGGGTTAATCGTTCATTAGCAAATAGTGGTGTCAGGTTTTCAAATAATATTTTACCTTTGGCTTTTTCTGGAGTTTCAAAATTAATTTCGTTAATCTTGAGAAGTGCGAAGTAGCGTTCGCCATCTTTTGGCGGCCTGATCTTGCCTGAAATATTATCACCAGTACGTAGGTTAAAACGCCTTATTTGGCTCGGTGAAACATATATATCATCTGGCCCTGCAAGGTAAGAACTACCCGCCGAACGTAAAAAGCCAAATCCATCTTGAAGTATTTCTAATACCCCATCGCCATAAATATCTTCTCCTTTTTTTGCTTGGGCTTTTAATATTTCAAAAATGACATCTTGCTTACGATTACGGGCTAAATTATCGAGACCAAGTTGAGAAGAGAGAGAAACAAGTTCTGAGGCTGGTTTTTGTTTTAGTTCGGTTAGATTCATAGACTTTGAGTGTTGATAAAAATAAAAATTATAGTTTATAGACGAGTGTCGTCTGTCAAAACTAAAAAGTGAATTTGTATTTTATGATTTAAGAGGGTTTAATTATGATTTATTAGATTTTTACTTAACCTGCCTGACTAAATTAGCATGCGTTTTATGATACGTCCAGTTAATTTTATACCATTACTAAATATTGGTATCGATAAAAGCTTCTAGCTGAGATTTTGATACGGCTCCAACCTTAGTTGCAACAGTTTCGCCATTTTTAAACAATATAAGTGTTGGTATTCCTCTGACGCCATAGGTAGCGGGTGTGCCTTGATTGTCATCGATGTTTATTTTGGCAACTATTAATTTGTTTTTATATTGATCTGCAATTTGATCAAGAATAGGAGCAATCATTTTACAAGGACCGCACCATTCGGCCCAAAAATCTAAGATTACTGGTAATTCTGATTTTAAAACTTCATCTTCAAAGCTTGAGTCTGTAACATGTAATATACTTTCACTCATTTAACTTGTTATCCTTGTTTTTTTATTTGAGGATGCAATTTCAACGAAATTAGAGATTAATTGCAAGTTTGTTTTTTATTGGATATCCGTTAGCCATTAAATATCTACTCACACGTCTCTAAATTTCCGGACAAATATATGAAATCAATAAAAACGAGCACCCCTGAATTCAAGCAGTTCGCTTTAGACGATCGTCTATTAAAGGTATTAGATAGTATCGGATTCAAGGAATGTACACCTATTCAGGGAGAATGCCTACCATTGATACTGGATGGCCATGATATTGCCGGACAAGCTCAGACAGGTACTGGAAAAACGGCAGCCTTTTTACTCTCGACTTTTCATTTCTTGCTCAATAAGCCAGCAGGAACCGATGGTGACTTACGTGCATTAATAGTTGCGCCAACACGGGAATTAGCGATTCAAATACATAAAGATGCAGAAACATTCAATAAGTATTGTGGACTAAAACTGAGTCTTGTTTACGGTGGTATTGATTATGAGAAACAACGTGCTCAATTAGCAAATGGTGTGGATATATTAATCGGAACACCAGGTCGATTAATCGATTATTTCAAACAAGGGGTTTATAAATTAAAGAATATAGAAATTGTTGTTTTGGATGAGGCGGATCGCATGTTTGATCTTGGTTTTATTACCGATATTCGTTATCTCCTTCGACGTATGCCAAAACCTGAGAAACGTCTGAATATGCTGTTCTCAGCGACGTTATCGCACAGAGTTCTAGAATTGGCATATGAACACATGAATAGTCCGACATTAGTTAAAATTAATCCGGATCAAGTGACTGCCGATAAAGTTACTCAAGTGCTTTATCATGTTGCCAATGATGAAAAAATCCCATTGTTACTCGGGTTATTAAAAAAAATAGTACCACATAGGACTATAATATTTGTTAATACAAAGCGTGTTGCTGAGAAGGTTTGGTCATACTTGGAAGGAAACAGTATAAAATCTGCAATTTTATCTGGAGATGTTCCACAAAAGAAACGACAAAGACTGTTTAATGAATTCTCTAATGGTGAATTAGCCGCTTTAGTTGCAACTGATCTTGCAGCGAGGGGACTACATATCCCTGATGTGAGTCATGTGTTTAATTATGATCTGCCACAGAATTCAGAAGACTATGTACATAGAATCGGCAGAACGGCGCGTGCTGGCGCAAGTGGTGACGCTGTTAGTTTTGGTTGTGAAGATTATATTTATTCTTTGATGGATATTGAAGCTTATATAGGTTACCAGATACCGACCGCTCAAATAACAGAGGATTTACTATTAATACCAGAAGCACCAGTTAAAAGAAAACATCATGAACAAACGCATTCTAAACATAAGAAAAAAGCAGGAAGACGCCGGCCACAAAAAAACTCAAATAAACCGAGCGCAAATAGAACTTAAGACATTAACCGTTTTATCCATACTCCTATTGTAGTAATTTCTTCAAGGCAGACAGAATGTTGCATCGTATACTTATGCCATTCTACTAAGTAACCATGTTTTTTTAATATTTCAGAAGATGCTCGTCCTTGTTCAAAAGGAATAACCGGATCAGACACGCCGTGTGTCATCATTATCGGCATACTTTTTTCTGCAATAGCTTCATTTTCTAGCTGACTGGGTAAGGCTAAGTAGCATGATAGAGCCAATAATCCAGCTAGTGGTTTTGGGAAACGTAACCCCGCATGTAGTGTGATTACTCCACCTTGGGAAAACCCTGCGAGAATAATTTTATTAGATTCAATCCCTGCTTCGATTTCAGCATTGATATATTTGTCGATTAATATTGATGAGTCAATAATTGATTCAGAGTCTTCTTGCTCATTAAAAGTAGGTGATTTAACGTCATACCAAGCACGCATAGACATTCCACCATTGATTGTGACAGAACGTTTCGGGGCATTTGGAAAGATAAAACGGATGCCTAGGTTATCAGGTAAACCTAGCTCTGGAACGATAGATTCAAAATCATGGCCATCTGCTCCAAGTCCATGTAACCAGATAATACTTGCCTTATGTGTAGCTTTGGGCTCAATTACTATAGCTTCTAGTGATGTCATTTTGAAACCTGTTTATAAATATTGATGATATATCCTCTCAGACAGTACTAATTCAATTCAAGTCATTTTTCCTTTTGCTATATTTTGCTATGCTCATAGAATCAGTGAACGATCTAGAGGTTAACAAGATGAAAAAAAATAATAAAGCAAAGATAATCAGAGTGGGAATGATACTTATGTTGCTATCGAGTGTTTTTGCCTGCGGACAAAAAGGTGATCTTTATTTGCTTCCCGAGGCGAATACTCTTATTTCCGACTTTTCCAACACCGACTGATTAATCATGTCGGAGTTTAGCTATAAGAATGGTTTGTTACATGTCGAAGAGGTTCCATTGACAGAAATTGCCGGTCAATTTGGCACGCCTTGCTATGTTTATTCTCGGAAAGCTATCGAAACGAGATGGTTAGAATTTGATAGAGCATTGAACTCACAAAAGCATCTGGTATGTTATGCGGTCAAAGCTAATTCGAATATTGGATTGTTAAATATATTGGTTAAGCTAGGATCAGGCTTCGATATCGTTTCAATTGGAGAATTAGAACGTGTACTCCATGCAGGTGGTAGGCCAGATAAAATTGTTTTTTCCGGTGTAGGAAAACGGGAAGATGAAATGCGAGCAGCGCTGCACAAAGGTATCAAATGTTTTAATGTTGAATCAGTCAATGAATTAATACGACTCAATGAAGTTGCAAAAAAAATGGATGTTAATGCGCCTGTATCATTAAGAGTGAATCCGGATGTCGACGCTAAAACACATCCTTACATTTCAACTGGTTTAAAAGATAATAAATTTGGAATAGCATTTCAGAATGCCATAGCAGCATATGAATTAGCTTTAGGGTTACCTAACATCATAATCAAAGGTGTTGATTTTCATATTGGTTCACAGATAACAACATTAGAACCTTTTAAAGATGCATTACTTAAAGTTCTAGAGTTAATTGAACAGCTGAAACGATCTGATATTACTTTTATGCATATAGATCTTGGCGGCGGACTTGGTATTAATTATCAAGGTGAAGAACCACCAACTAGAAACGAGTATATTGAAGCAATTATAAGTACTATAAATAATAAAGATTTCGAAATTATTATAGAACCGGGTCGCAGTATAGTCGGTAATGCTGGGGTGTTGTTAACGAAAGTAGAATATTTAAATAAAGCTGAAGATCATAGTTTTGCAATTGTTGATGCAGCTATGAATGATTTGATACGTCCCGCGCTCTATAACGGTTGGCATGATATTAAAC
>CAJJDJ010000124.1 GCA_905182825.1 Thiotrichaceae bacterium UBA7359 | reverse complement strand
ACCGCAACACCACATGATTTTGCAAACCCTTCCGTTGCGCGAGTCGGTTTTCCATCATCATCAAAGGCGGCACTAACAGCCGGACCACGACGTTGTTGTTGCTTATCCGCCTGGTTTATATCTAATTGATTGATTATTAGGGCGAGTCTTCGTGGTGTTGCAAGCCAACTTGCTTCAGAAAACGCTAAGCCATTTTCTTTAAGTGAGTTGCATATCTCCCGATGAAAAGCAGGCGCGAGTCGTTTTAGAGACTTCGGAGGTAATTCTTCAGTCCCAATCTCGATTAATAAATCTTGTTTCTTATTCATTATTTATTTGTATTATTGTTACAATAATGGAAAGCCTAATGATTCGCGGCTTTCATAGTAGGCTTGTGCAACAGCACGTGCGAGTGTTCTGACTCGTAAAATATAGCGCTGTCTTTCGGTGACCGAAATAGCGCTTCGAGCATCGAGTATGTTAAACGCGTGTGATGCCTTCATGGTCATCTCGTATGCTGGTATTGGCAGGCTTGCTTCAATGAGATCTTGAGATTCCTGTTCATAGTTATCAAACCAGTTAAATAATGCCGTGGTATTGGCTTGTTCAAAATTATAACGTGACATTTCTACTTCATTTTGATGATAAATATCACCATAAGTCACTTTATGTTGGTTATTTTCTGCCCAGATAAGGTCAAAGACATTGTCACAATCTTGTAAACACATCGCGATACGTTCGAGACCATATGTCATTTCACCAGTTACTGGTTTGCAATCTAGACCACCGACCTGCTGGAAATAGGTGAATTGGCTGATTTCCATACCATCTAACCAGACCTCCCAGCCAAGACCCCATGCTCCGAGTGTTGGCGATTCCCAGTTATCCTCGACAAAACGAATGTCATGCACTGCTGAGTCAATACCGATTGCCGTGAGTGAATTCAAATAAAACTGTTGAATATCATCAGGCGAAGGTTTGAGTAAGACCTGGAATTGATAATAATGCTGTAGACGATTCGGGTTTTCACCATAGCGCCCATCGGTAGGTCGTCGAGAAGGTTGAACATAGGCCGCGCACCAAGGTTCAGGACCAATAGCACGGAGAAAAGTGGACGGATGGAAGGTTCCTGCGCCCATTTCCATGTCATAGGGCTGCATTATTACGCAACCAAGGTCAGACCAGTATTGCTGTAATTCAAAGATCAGTTGTTGGAAGCTCAATGGCGTTCCGGAATCTTTAATTTTTTTATTATCTTGTGCCATTAATTTTAACCATTTTAGAAGCCAAGATTATAGCCTGTGTTACCGATGATGTGTATGGAGTGATTTTACCCAAGCAGAACTCAATGAATAGAAGGTCTTAATAGTGATAAACTCATTAAGGATACCAAAAATAAATAGGACATGAATTCGATATGCAGCGATAGTCTGAGAGCGAGAAAGCATATTGCAATAAGATTAGTTTGAATGCCAACACATCATAATTGTGATGTTGTACTGGCTATTATTGTAGCCGTTCTATAGTAGGCCACTGAGATATAGGTTAGAGGAATATATTAAATATCCTGTCAGGTTTTCTGAGCTACTCTGATTTTGTAGAAGTATTGACGTTACGCATGATGCTATCGGAGCGTTTTTTGATTACATCATATTTAAAAGGAGGAATCTCGTACCACCAATTCAAGGTTTGAGCGTTCATATTCGAAACAAAGGTTTTTATACCGTCAATTTTTTCTTGCTCTTCATCATTCGTAAGCAGGCTTTCATCAAATCTGAATTCAAACGAACCGTAGGGTGTATCGTCATGCTCAAAGGCAACAAGCTCGATTACCGTACCTTCAAAAGTATGGATTAAGACATTCACACTGTTATCCTGTTTCTTTAGCGTCTCTTTCGACCGAGCACCATTAATCTGAATGTCCTGTAAGATACTTCCATAGCGAGATATAATAAGTTCAGAAGCTAGTTTTTTGTCAGATGGAAGATTTTCCAGACTAAATCGTTCTTGTCCTTTCTCGTTTTTAAACAAAGTATAGGTATCGCCATCTGCATGTTCAATACGAACAGCCCGAATTGCTTCAGTTGGTATGTCGAATAGAGAGCGCTCTATCCAGTCAGTCTTGGAAGATGTGATGTCAACGACACCATCGACCAAATAAGATTGTTTGTCGTTAGGTTTGCGAATATATAAACCAGGGGTACTTTGTGACGCACTACTTAGACGTAGCTTTCCTACAATCATTTCAACAATACTATTCCTTTCGGCATCTTTAAATGACAGCAATAAAGATGTTGAATCTTCGACCTCGGGCCCTTCAACACCAAGACGGTTATAAAGTCTCGACAGTCTTGTTTTCGGCGCATTAATCTTCAAATCAGCTGCGCCAAGCACAGTGCTCTTTACTTTATCTGGCAATGCAGGATAGCCATCAAATTCATCAATAACCCATGAGTCATTCATACGTGAGAGATTGACTGCGCCAGCATAGCCTTCAATTGATATGTGGTTTATTGCTTCTATTTCAGAAGATAGGCCTGGAAAGAAAGCGGCTCTTTCTTTTTCAGATTGAGGTGCGCGAAGTTTTACGAATACTGATGCAGCAATTATCACTGCGACAGTGATGAGCGTGAGTATAATGAGTTTATTTTTAAACATAGATATTGTTTATTTACGTTCTTTTGTTTGTTCGATATATTCCGATGAATAAGGCCATCAGTGTTATCAATAATGGAATTAACCCGATATTTATAAAGCGCAATTGCGCACCTAACTTTTCAATATTCTTTTTAAGTTCATGTTGAACACCACGTAGTTCTTTTCTAGTTGCTAGTCGTTCACTTCTAAATGTTTCAATCTCTGCTGATAGTTCATTGTTCAATAAATAAGATTTTTCACCACCTTGATCTTGCTGCAACTGACGTATTTTCTTTTCTGTTTCTTCCAGGCTTGTTTGTAACTCGGTTTCACGTTCACGAAATTTAGCTTCAGCTTCCCTACGAATTTGGTCTACCATTTCGAATGAACGGGAATATTTTTCACGGCCTCGTAGACTGATTAGGTCAGAATTACCTGAAAGATTTTCAATACTATTCATGATGAAATCGCCATTATTGGCGATAGGTTGAGGTACGGCGACGCCAAACATTTCTTGTGATCTAATCCAGAAATGGTCTGCCATTATATCTGTGTCAGCTATTAGAATAAGATTTAGCTCGCCTTCATTAACAAATTTGGAGTCTACAATTTTTTCTGCTTCCGCATCTTTTGCAGGTTTTCCATCTGGAAAGTAACTTTTTGCCTTCCCATTAATTCTTGCAGCTATAAGCATTTTCCTGTTTTCTGATTTAAAGTTACTCATGATGACATTAGGATCACGTTGGAACAGGATTAGGTCACGTTCAAGTTTTGTTGATTGTTCAGATGTTTCTATCAATGGGGTAATGATTAATCCTTTATCAGCTACAGATTCTAGAGAACCCACGGTCCCCATGTGTATCAGGTTCAATTCACTAGTAGAAAAATCGTCGGGATTAAAATTACTTTCTGTCATTCTTAACCATGGGAGGTAATCTACACCTTGAGGGCTTCGTGCATCATCTGATTGCACACGCATTGCTGCATTGATATCACCAACGATTTTATCTTTGCTCATTTCCAAACCCCAAAGCCCAAGTAACTCTGGTAAATATGAGTGGAGATTTGGCACTACGTTTGGATTGCTCGGATTAGGACGTGTTCGATCAAGTTCAGCAAGAGGGTCTATAAAAATTATCGCTTTTCCTCCGCGCAACAGATATTGATCAATTGCGTAAAGGATATCGTTGTCAAGTTTTTTAGGGTGAACCAGCATTAACACATCAATGTTATCTACATCAATGCTCTCAACGAGTGTGTCTGGGTTTTGAGTCAGATTGTGAACCTCAAAAGAATCTTGTAATGCACTGATGATGGTCCAATCGCGTCCGTCCGGGTCACCGGTGGTTGCCATTATGGGTAATTGTGATACTAGGCCTACCTTGCGCTTCTCTGGGAAAGCTAAATCAAAAATCATCTTGGTTATATCATACTCAAGAGCAGACTCTCGATTAGTTTGGAAAAAAGGGATAACCTTTTCATCATCAGTCGAATTGGTCCCGACAATACCAAAATAGGCTCTATCACCGGCAGAGTTAGCAGAGACAGTACGTAATCCACTCGCTACGGCCTGGTCTTCAGCTTCAGAGAAAGTGTCTGGTTCGATAATGTTAAGAATTAACTTATCATTCGCATGTGTGGCAAACTCTTCCAGCATATCTCTTACACGAGCACCATAATTTACTAATAACGGAAAATCACTCATAGCCTTTTGTGAAAAATAAAAATCAAGCTGAACGGGTTCTTCCAGATTCTTGAGTATGTTTTTTGTGCCTGCCGAGAGAGTAAATAACTTATTTTCTGTCAAATCAATACGCAATGTAGTCAGCGCGGTATTTGCTAATATAATTGTAGCAACGAATAAACAGGTTGCCAATATCAAGCCTGTGCCTGAAACGAACTTACTTTTTACTGAGACCTTCATGACTAGCTTGCCTTCTTTGCTTCAATAACGACGACGTTAACATATAACCAAAATATGATTAATGCGCTAAAATAAATTACATCACGAATGTCGATAACACCTTTCTTAATGGATGTGAAGTGAGTTAAAAAACTAAATGATGCAATCGCATCTAATACTGCTTGTGGCGCCCAACTCTGAAATATGTCCAACACCATCGGAAATCCACTGAGTATGAACATGAAACAAATCACAACACTGACAACGAATGCGATTACTTGACTCTTCGTAAATGCTGAGATGCATGAACCAATAGCAAGAAAGCCTCCCGCCATAATTAGGCTGCCAATGTAACTTGCGAGAATAACGGTATTGTCAGGGCTACCAAGATAATTAACGGTAATCCACATTGGGAAAGTTAACGCTAGCGCAACAGCAGTAAAGCTCCAAGCTGCCATATATTTACCAATGACAGCATCAGTGATCGATACCGGTAGAGTCATCAATAGTTCAATTGTGCCACTTTTACGCTCATCGGACCAAAGACGCATAGATATGGCGGGTATTAAAAATAAATAAAGCCACGGATGAAATCGAAAAAAAGGTTCTAAGTCAGCCTGATTTGTTTCAAAAAAAGCACCTATATAAAAAGCAAAAACACCTGTTAGAAATAAAAATATCACTATAAAGACATAGGCGACAGGCGTCACAAAGTAGCTGGTGAATTCACGCTTATAAATAGCATATAATGGGCTCATGGTGCTGATGTCTCCCGCTTTTCATTTGCGGGGGTTGTTGTAATAATACGAAAAGCGTGATCAATATCATTACGAACCGATTTTGCGATTAATTCTGTGGGTGTGCCATCAAACATTAGCACGCCGGAAGAAATAATAATTGCCCGCGAGCAGACGGCATCAACTTCTTCAAGAATGTGTGTGGAAATCACGATAGCTTTATCCTCTGACATTTCTGTAATCAGATTTCGAACTTCATGTTTCTGATTTGGATCAAGACCATCCGTAGGTTCATCAAGGATTAATACACTAGGGTCATGGAGAATAGCTTGCGCAATTCCGACACGGCGTTTAAAGCCTTTTGATAGTGTTTCTATACTTTGATCGATAACATGCTTTATATTGATAATATCGACGACTTCATCTATGCGTTTTTGCCGATAACTACCAGTTAATTGACGAACATCTGCTATAAAATTAAGAAAACTTTTGACAGTCATCTCTCCATAAGCTGGAGCTCCTTCGGGTAAATAGCCTACAGAACGCTTTACCTCTATCGGGTTATCCAACACATCAAAGCCATTTACTTCAACTGTGCCGCTAGTAGGCTCAAGAAACCCGGTAATCATTTTCATTGTAGTAGATTTGCCGGCACCATTGGGGCCAAGAAAACCTAAAACCTCACCATGATTTACTTCAAACGAGATTCCTCGCACCGCATTTATTGGGCCGAATGATTTATTCAACGATTTTACTTTTATCGTTACAGGCATGATTATTTACTTAGGCACCTTCTAATTACGTCTATTATTTTTACATATGAATTTTACAGTCAAATATTCAACTTACAAACGACTTATATGATTCACTTTTAACAAAAATTTAGCACACACAGTGTGTGTACGGTGCTACATTGTGCATAAAAATAACACACCGTCAATTCTTATGAGTAGACTGCAAAGTGAAAGTACAGTTCCTTAAGTTTAAGATTACAGACAAAACTAACTTAACTTTTCCTGTTTCAGTCGAAATAACGTTGAAATGTCTTCGTCACCAAATCCTTCATCTATCAAACGTCGGTAATGTAATAGGGTCATCTCAATGATAGGTAGGTCATTATCACTGATCGAATTAGTCATAGACTGACAAATCAAAAGATCTTTGTGATGCAAAGCCAATTTAAAACCGGGTTCATAATTTCCAGCTAGCATAGTTTTGCCACGATGCTCTAAAAACCAGCAGCCAGCTGCTCCCGTAGATATTACATCTATTACTTTATCCATGGGCAAACCCATTGCTTGTCCAAATGCCAGCGCTTCGGTGACCGCTTGATTAATCCCCGCAGCCATAATTTGATTTACGGCCTTAGTAGCTTGACCTGATCCGGTAGAACCAATGTAAATAATTTTACTTGCTATGGATTCAAGTGTATTGCGTGCCATCCCTAAAATAATCTCATCGCCCCCAACCATCATTGCCAATGAGCCATTTTTTGCACCTTCAACACCACCCGAAACAGGACAATCAAGAAAATATGAATCATATTCCTTCAATATTGACGCGGCCTGTTTCGCTGTATCAGAACTCACTGTAGAGGTATCGACAACAATAGTATTCGCATCAATACTAGTTTTAATTGTGTCAACAATTTCTATCACGTTTCTATCGCATGAAACGCATATAATAATGATTTCACATTGTTTTGCTAAACTGGGAAGAGATTTCGAAATTGAACAGCCGCATTCTTTTGCCATAGATTTGGCTGTCGATAATGTACGATTAAAAACTGTTACTAAATGACCTGCCTTAGCAAGATTTCTTGCCATATTGCTACCCATTGCACCCAGACCAACAATTCCAGTCTTCATAAATCTCTCCTCTTCAAAAACTGTATAAATACTCCATTATTGTTTTTTTATTTAGAGCCCAATATCTACAATTTATTCGACATGCGAACATATTCTATTAATTCGTGTACCTATCAGGGTTCTATTATAAAATCCCATGATTAACTTTTGACGAAAAAAAAATTTTTACAGAATTTTATTTTATCTCACGAACACTATAGTATATAAGTTTTATCACATTTAATTAAAAGGGGAGTGGAGCTATGTTTTCTGTTATTAGAAATATAAGTTTGGGGATGATAGTGGGTCTAGGATTAATTGCTTGTGGTGACGATAAAGCTACATCAGCTGCAAACGATCCTGTCGCAGCGCCTAATGGTTCCGTCATGGCGCCGGTGGAAAGTGTCGATGATATTTTTTCATCATTGAATATTGAAAAAGCCGAAGGTGTTACTTATCAAGATGAAATATATGCAAATTGGCCTTATAATTAAGTTATAAAAATTTTGAGGTGAGTTTTCTTGTCAAAGCATTTGAAAGTTCATTTGTTGATATTTTATTCTACTAGTGCCCCACCAGTTTGTGGTGAGACCAATGTCTATGAGCTGATTGATTCATAATGGTTTTGATTAGTATAGATTAAAAGAAAGTTAAGGTTCTGATAGCTCCATAACCCTTTGAGTTTTTCTAATAGAAGGGTTATGGATAATTAGATATCCGGGCATTACAATTCTAATAACGCTGAAGTTGAAATCACTCGGGCCATCTATTTCGACTCAAGCACTACCATCACAAGATTGATTACGACAACAGTGCCCCAATCTTATACAAAACGTCATTATGATGAATGTTAGAAAACATAACGGTACTACGCCGAAAATTCATAAAACTGCTTATGTTGATGAAACTGCTGTTGTCATAGGTGATGTTACCATAGGGGAAGATAGTTCAGTCTGGCCTATGTCGGTAATTCGTGGTGATGTAAATACAATCATTATTGGTGCGCGCACCAATATACAGGATGGTTCAATTCTGCATGAATCACATGAAAGTGAATTTTCCTCTGGGTTTCCTCTTGTGGTTGGTAATGACGTAACGGTCGGTCATAAAGCAATACTGCATGCTTGTAGTATTGGGGATATGTGCTTAA
Organism: Thiotrichaceae bacterium UBA7359; assembly: GCA_905182825.1. Classification (GTDB taxonomy): domain Bacteria; phylum Pseudomonadota; class Gammaproteobacteria; order Eutrophobiales; family Eutrophobiaceae; genus UBA7359. The sequence goes on along the minus strand of CAJJDJ010000124.1, from coordinate 6,211 downwards.
TCGGTATGTCAGCTACGGTTATGGATGGCGCAGTTTTGGATGACTATGTGATCATTGGTGCGGGTAGTCTGGTACCTCCCGGCAAACAACTTAAATCAGGTTTTTTATATGTTGGTAGTCCGGTTAAGCGTATGCGTGAGTTGACGGATAAAGAGCGTGAATTCCTGGGTTATTCCGCTAAGCATTATTCAGTTCTGAAAGATAGTTATAGTAGTTGTTAATTACCAGTTTCGAGTAGTAAAAGAGCCTAATTCTTTGATTTTAAATGACAGAAATAAATTATTTGAAAAAGTTAAAAAAGAGCTCTATCTGAAAGAAGAAATGAAGAAAAAAGAACTGCAAACATCTAAAGCATCTATAATTAAGCAAGCAGACAATAAACAACAATGTTGTATCAAGGTTTAGTTTGTATATTTCTTGTGTCGTATCATATTTAAAAATTCGTTATCATGCGAGGTCTTTTTATTAATATGTTGGAGTAAAAATATTGATACTACTGGATGAAGAAAAATTTTCAGAAAATACTAGTGTAATGAGGCTATATCTGGAAGTGAGTCACAAGCTGCATGAAGAAAAAACACCTCATCAGGATATAACTGTCTATGAGACAGAAACATTTGGTCGTTTAATGACGCTGAATAATATCCCTGTTCTGACGTCACGCAACAGCTTCATTTATAATGAGATGATGGCTCATCCAATATTATTTAATCATCCTAACCCAAAAGATGTCGCAATTGTTGGCGGCGGTAATTGCGGGACTTTAAAAGAAGTATTAAAGCACGATACGGTAAAGCAAGTAATGCAGGTCGAATCAGACGAGCGAGTTACTCGTGTTTCGGAAAAATATTTTCCTGAATTATGTGAAGAGAATAATGATTCTCGAGCGACTTTTTTATTTGAAGACGTTATTACATATATGCAAAAAGTGGAATCCGAATCGTTAGATGTGATTATTCTCGATACAACCGATCCAGTTGGACAAGCGAAATACTTATTTCAGGAAACCTTTTATCGAAATTGTTTAAATGCTTTACGTGAAGGTGGAATGATTGTTGGGCAAAGTGGGTCGCCATTAATGACTATGGCGATATTAACCGATATATGTGCAGAAATGCGTAAAGCAGACTATACAGAAATACAAACTATTCAATTTCCTGCCGCAACCTGCCCATCCGGTTGGTGGACTGCAACTATGGCACGAAAAGGACAAAAATTTGGTGATTTTCGTGAGCAGATGGCAAGACATAAGCCATTTGATACAAGGTATTACAATGCGGATATTCATAAAGCTTGTTCAGCTATGCCACAATTCATGCAAGATGCCTATTAAACGTATTTATTTCCTCAGCTAGACTTACAATATCTTAGGTAATCGATACAATAAACATCTTTATGTCTACATATTCTGAATCTTTTGACGTCATTATTGTTGGTGGTGGTCATGCTGGGACTGAAGCTGCTATGGCAGCTGCTCGAATGGGTGTGCGTACTTTATTATTGACACATAGTATGGAAACGCTCGGACAAATGTCTTGTAATCCGGCTATTGGCGGGATTGGTAAGGGTCATCTAGTTAAAGAGATCGATGCTATGGGGGGACTCATGGGGACAGCAGCCGATCAAAGTGGTATACAATTTCGTATTTTGAATTCTCGCAAGGGACCGGCTGTACGTGCAACACGCGCCCAAATAGATCGTTCTTTATACCGACAAGTTGTTAGACCTGCACTTGAAAATCAGGAGAACCTATTTATATTCCAACAAGCAGTCGATGACCTCATTGTTAGAGGTGAAGAGGTTCGCGGAGTTGTTACTCAGGCCGGGTTAAAATTCATGGCTCCGACTGTAGTCCTAACAGTGGGGACGTTTCTTGGCGGCAAGATTCATATTGGTGATAGCAATCATGCTGGTGGTAGAGCGGGTGATCCACCATCTATCGCGTTGGCGAATCGTTTACGTGAATTGCCTTTTAATGTTGGACGGTTGAAGACCGGTACTCCACCCCGTATTGATGGTAAAACGATCGATTATAGTCAGCTACAAGTACAACCGGGTGATGATCCAGTTCCCGTGTTTTCTTACATAGGTAATGCGAACCAACATCCACAACAGATATCTTGTCACATAACTCATACTAATGAGCAAACCCACGATATAATTCGTGGTGCTTTGGATCGTTCGCCAATGTATAACGGTAAAATTGAAAGCACCGGACCACGTTATTGTCCCTCGGTGGAAGACAAGGTTATGCGCTTCGCTGATAAAACAGCACACCAAATTTTTATTGAACCAGAAGGTTTGACTAGTAACGAGGTTTACCCTAATGGTATCTCGACATCATTGCCTTATGATGCGCAGATTGGTCTGGTGCGATCGATAAAAGGTTTTGAAAATGCGCACATCACTCGTCCCGGTTATGCGATTGAATATGATTTCTTTGACCCACGAGAGCTGTCTCCTTGGTTAGAAACACGATTTATTAAAGGTTTGTTTTTTGCTGGACAGATTAATGGCACGACCGGGTATGAGGAAGCGGCAGCACAAGGTTTATTAGCCGGATTAAATGCAGCGCTTCAAACGCAAAGTAAAGAGCCCTGGTTTCCTCGCCGTGATGAAGCTTATCTTGGTGTGTTAGTAGATGACTTAGCCACTATGGGGACCACCGAGCCTTATAGAATGTTTACTAGCCGTGCTGAATATCGTTTGATGTTACGCGAAGATAATGCCGACATACGTTTAACAGAAAAAGCATATAACCTAGGACTCATTGACGATAATCGTTGGCGATTGTTCAGCGAAAAGCGTGATGCGGTTGACCAAGAGGCTGAACGCTTAAAAAAAATACGAGTAGGTTCTCCTAAACTTTCTGTTGAAATAACAAAAAGTGTCCTTGAGCAACCGATTCGTAAAGATATCAATTTGCTGCAATTATTGAGAAGACCGGAAATTACCTACGCAGACATTGCCAAATTACCGAATATTGCTGTCGATGGGATTGACCCTAAGGTTACAGAGCAAGTAGAGATACAAGTCAAGTATTCTGGATATATTCAACGACAAGAAGAAGAAATTGCTCGTAATAAACGTCATGAGGATGCTGAATTACCGAATGAAATTGATTATCAGCAGGTGAGAGGTCTATCGTCTGAAGTGATTGAAAAGTTGTCAAAGCATAGACCAATCAACTTAGGGCAGGCTTCTCGTATTCAAGGCGTAACACCTGCGGCTATATCTTTATTACGTATTCATTTGAAGAAACAAACCTTGTCATTTCAAAAAAGTGCCTGAGCCTTTGGATATTGTGAATGCTGAAAGCATTACAAGCAGGCCTTGAAAGGCTGGACATCAAGGCAAAGCAACCACTCTGTGTAGCTTATTTGAGATATATTGAATTACTCGCAAAATGGAACGTTACATATAACCTAACCGCTGTAAAAGGTACGAAGGCAATATTAGAACGTCATATTCTGGATTCTTTATCGGTACATTCCTTTATTGAAGGCGGGCACTGTCTAGATATTGGCACTGGTGCGGGTTTGCCAGGAATGATATTGGTACTGGCACAACCAGAAAAGCAGTGGACGTTATTAGACAGTAATCAGAAAAAAATTCGTTTTCTCAGACACATTACTGCTGATCTTAATATTAAAAATGTTGAATTAGTTCATGCACGTATCGAAACTTTTAAACCTGAGAAAGAGTTCGATACTATAATATGTCGTGCTTTTGCACCGCTTGCACGCATGTTAGAGCAGACAAAACACTTATTAACAGCGGAGAATCAGTTATTGGCTATGAAAGGAAAGCAAGTAGAAACTGAAATCGACGAATTAGGAAAGCATGAATTCTTGATTAAGCTTAGTGACTTAGCACTGTCGAGTAATGAAACTTCGACAAAATTGGTGCAAATAAAGCGAACAGCATAATCTTTTTAGCGTATCGCGGCAGGGATTCAGTATGCTAAAGTATATGCATCAATAATCATTACATATCACGGTAGAATACAAAATTAATGTCCAGAATCATTGCAATCGCGAATCAAAAAGGCGGAGTTGGTAAAACCACCACAGGTGTGAATCTTGCTGCATCATTGGCTGCTGCCAAGCGTAAAGTATTATTAGTTGATTTGGATCCACAAGGCAATGCCACTATGGGTAGTGGTATAGATGAGCAAGAACTAACGATGTCTAGTTACGACTTGTTGATGAATGATAAGACGGCAGAAGAAGTTATAGTCAAATCGCCTGAAGGACAGTATGACTTAATTCCAACGAATTCTGATTTGACAGGTGCTGAGATAGCATTGTTGGACGAGATGGCAAGAGAAATTAGGTTGCGCAATGCACTAGAGCCAATTCAGGAAGATTACGATTTTATTTTTATAGATTGTCCACCATCTTTAAATATGCTGACAGTTAACGCATTAGTTGCAGCAAACTCAGTTATGATTCCAATGCAATGTGAATATTATGCGTTGGAAGGATTAACCGCCTTACTCGAGACTATCGATAAAATTAAAAAACACTTAAATTCTAAACTAAAAATTGAAGGCTTGTTACGGACTATGTACGATCCACGTAATAATCTGGCGACACAAGTATCCGCCCAATTACTGGAACATTTTGGTGAACAAGTTTATCGAACTATTATTCCCCGTAATGTTAGATTGGCAGAAGCCCCTAGTCATGGTTTGGCAGCGCTTGCCTATGATAAGTCATCTAGTGGTGCTGTTGCCTATTTAGCGTTGGCGGGTGAAATATTAAGACGTGAAGGTTTAGCAGCATAAAAACATCACTACGTATTTTAAGGAATTAATAAATTGGTAAAAAAACGCGGTTTGGGTAAAGGACTGGATGCATTACTCGGTAATCCTGCTCAAAGAGTTTTAGAAAACAATAATAGTGACTCACTAAAGGAAATAGCGGTTGATCTGTTACAGCGAGGCCAATATCAACCACGAAGAGATTTTAATAAAGAATCATTACAAGAACTCGCAGACTCAATAACTGCTCAAGGCATTATTCAACCAATAGTTGTGCGTGGCTTACCACGCTCGGAAAAATTCGAAATCATTGCTGGTGAACGTCGTTGGCGCGCAGCGCAATTAGCTGGACTAAAAGATGTTCCTGTCGTGATTAAGGATGTCCCGGATAAAACGGTAATGTGTATTGCCTTGATAGAAAACATCCAGCGCGAAGATCTGAACCCATTAGAAGAAGCCGAGGCTTTGGTACGATTGATTGAAGAATTCGATATGACACATGAGACAATTGCCGAGGCAGTAGGTCGGTCACGTTCAGCAGTAACAAATTTATTGCGATTGTTAGAATTGAATATTAAAGTTAAAGAATTTGTTGAAGCACGAAAAATTGACATGGGCCATGCTCGTGCTTTATTAGCATTGGCATTAAACGAACAAGTAGCTGTTGCTGAAATAATAATAAAACAAGGTCTCTCTGTGCGGGCAACAGAAAAGTTGGTTAAGAAAGTGTTGGGTGACAGTCAGCAGGAAAAGGAAAAACAAGTATCTAAAGATCCAAATATACAAAGCCTCGAAAATGACTTATCTGAAAAAATGGGTGCAACAGTAACAATCAAACAATATGACAAAGGAAAAGGAGTCTTGCAAATAAATTACCATTCTTTAGACGAACTAGATGGTATTTTAAAGCGTATTAAGTAAAAATCAGATTAATGACTACTACCCAGTTTTAATTTTTTTCAAGAATCTGTAACATTCTAATATAGAATATAATGGTGAAATAGAAATTAAAGCTGTTATTTTAAATATTGTTGCACTGCAACGATTGATCATTTTTTATCAGGTCTCTATACTTCTCCGTCTCAAGAAGTGAGCAGAAGAGAAAAATATTGATATTTAACTGGCGCTATAATTTTTAGGCGATAGAATGTATCGCGATTTTTTGGAGTTGGGTGATTGGTAGAAACGGAAGAAATAATAAAAACTCGCTCCGCTGCAAATAAAATGCTGAATATAGAGGCCGCGACGGTTATTTTGTGCGGGCTTTTACTTCTTGTGTTTGCGAATCTTGAATATTCTTACTCAGTTATTCTGGGTGGTTTGGCTTTTATTGTGCCTAATGTCATCTTTGTGATGTTTTCTTTAGGGGCAACCGGGGCAGGTTCAAGTCGTAAAACACTAGCTTTTTTTCTTGTTGGTGAGGCAGTAAAAATTGTTACAACAATA
>CAJJDJ010000123.1 GCA_905182825.1 Thiotrichaceae bacterium UBA7359 | reverse complement strand
GCGCCTTACATAAAGAGTCTCAACAAAAAACAAAATCGTGCACTACGACGTTCTATTGCGTTTCATCGTAAGGATCGGAGCCCTACTGTTGCTCATTTCCTTGATGAATTTGAAGGTAAGGCTACCTGGTATAAAAATCCATTTGTTATTGCTGCAGGAGTTTTACTAATTATCGGCCTGATGTTAATTGCTCCCGCTTTTGATTATCTGCATCAAAAAGAGCTTGAAAATATAATTGCTGAAATTGAGGTAGGTAATGAAGAAAGCATAATCGTCAAACTGGATGAAATTTTATTGTTAGATAAAGCAGATCAGTCAACAATAACTGATGATGAAGAAGCGAAAAAGAAAATACAGGCTTATTTTAGTGATAAGGTAAGTAGCTTAATTGACACCAGCGCTGACGCATATGATTTTCCTGCTGCGGCGAGAGTTATAGCTGAAATAGAACAGTTTTATCCCGGTTCAATCTTTTTACAGAAAGAAACAGCGCTTGTTTTAACCAGTAAAAAACAAATTATTAGCGGTCTAAATGCACAATATATTGCTGCATTAAAAGACCCTAGCTTAATTGATAATACAAAAAACATTCTTGATGCAATCGGTAAAATTGAACCTGGACATTCTTTGCTGACAGACCCTAGGCCAAGTAATGCATATCGTTTGCTTGCATTAGATAAGTTTGAGGTGAATGAATTTGATAACGCACTTGGTCTAGTTGAATCGGGTTTGGCTTCAGCAGAAGGAGATCCTAGATTATCCGATTTGAAATCAAAAATTTTACGTGCTCAAAAAGTAGCTCAACTTGAGATTGAATTGGGTGCTATTCAAGATCAACTATCATCGCTTGCCGACTTTACAGTTGAACAAGCGACGATTGTTGAACTAGCAACTCTGAAACCTAACAGTGAAACCATTACTTCATTATCAGAATCTTTTAAACCAATTATTGAAACAGAACTCACTACAATAAATAAATCGGGCACACGTCAGGATGCCGTGACGCTTGCAGAAAACTTCGGCGTACTACTGAACAGTTTGCAACTCAATCAACTACTAACGCAAGTTAAGTTAACTAAACTAGATGCTGATCAACGCAAACAAAAAGTTTCTGAATTTGTCAATGCAAACATTCAAAATATTGAAGCTGCATTAGCAGAAGCCCAGATTGATAATTCACAATGGGAATCTAATCTACTTAAAGAATTTCTTAGCTTAGGTAGCTTAGTCGCTGAAGATGAGAATATTAATACAAGCTTGACTCAATTTCGTAACGAAATTGTAGAAATATATACAGAAAAAGCATATGAAACTTTACAAAGTGAGCGCTTCGATGCAGCAGATGGTTATATCGATATAGGTGAAAGATTTGCACCTGAATTACCAGAAATATTTGATGCTCGTAATGCTGTTGCCAATGCCCGAGAAGAATCAGATCGTAGGGCGCGTATCGAAGCAAATAAGAATGATTTCAAGACGTTTACTGATGGCGACAATATTGTCGAAGCAGAAAATTTATTTAAACAGCTGAAAACAGATTTACCTGGAACAGATAACTTTATCCTAAATGAAGGGCCTCAATTACTTGGAGTCAGTCTTTCTCGCTTAGCAAAGCGAAAAGCTGAAACCAAAGATTTTTCTGATGCTTATTCGTTTGTGATTAAAGGTCTCGAAATAGACCCCTCTAATGTCGTCTTAAGCGCTTTGAAAAATGAATATCAAGCCGAAGCCAATATTATTGAATTATCCGAGTTATTTAAAACGGCAGTATCTTTTCCGGTCAATATTAAACTGAAAATTAGTCAGATTGAAAACGCCAGCCCAGCAAGATATGCGGAATTTAGTAAGGCAGCAGCCATCACATTGGCTGATCGTATTAATAAACTCCGCTTCAGTGATGAAAATGCGTCTGCCGGACTAGCTCAAAATGCTGCTGGACTATTTCCAGCCAATGCCGTCTTAGCAGATCTAAAAAGTCAGTTAAAACTTAAGCCTTGGACTGGAATAGCTGCAGCTAATGCCTCGATCCTTGCCGGGAAATTGACTCAAGCAAAAAATCTACAACAAGCTGCCTTAACAGAATTTGGTGCTAATCCAGAATTTGTTAATTTCTCGCAAAGGTTGAATGCAAAGATAGCAGAAGCTAACAGTGTCTATAACCTTTACCTCGCGGATAAAGAAACTGCGGGTCAAGATTATCAAAAACTGAGATCCTTAAAAAATACACTGTCGAATGCACAACGACTTTGGACAGATAGTCCTATTATCGGAAAGGATGAATCTGATTTAGATGATTTAATTGCTAAATATAAACCAATATCTAAACCCAGGATCAGAACTGTTGAAAAAGAACTAACTGCCGAGAGTATGGCCAACACAGGAACTGGTACTGGAAAGACTCAAGCCCGTCTTTGGAAGCCTATTTCGAGTGATTCGGAATGTAGTAATCGTCTTGCTGGCTATGGCAAGCGTGCAAAAGCGATTTGTTTCGACATGGTCCATTCTTCTGCTCGCGGTCCATTAATGGTTGTTGTACCAAACGGTGAAGGAATTGAAAAGCCATTTGCAATTTCTAAATACGAAGCCTCGGTTAGTGACTGGAGTAAATATTGTATTCTCAGCGGCACTTGTAAACCAATTAAAAACAAAGAAAGAAAAAATGATCCAATTACAGGCATTACTTTGCAAGAGGCTCAAGACTACGCAAAGTGGTTATCCGAGCGTACCGGAGAAACTTATCGTATCCCGACCAAATCTGAATGGGAATATGCTGCCAATGCAGGTGGAAATCAACCGAAAAAAGATTTTAATTGTCGTGTGACGGTTCAAGAAAAGTTGATTAAAGGCACAGGTATTGTCAGTGTTAAATCAGGGAAGTCTAATGGTTGGGGTTTAAAAAATTATATTGGTAACGTGCAAGAGTGGGTGATTGATGGTAATAGTACAACTGCTCGTGGCGGTGCTTTTATTGATGCCCATTCTAAGTGTGATCTTTCATTAGAGCGATCTCATGATGGCAATGCTGATGACTCCACCGGTTTTCGACTTATCCGTGAAGATGTCGGTTAATAATTTAATTTAATTTAAAATCTATTATGAGCAATAAAACATTGAGTGAGTTAGCAAAGAAATATGCTACGGGTAAAATCGATAAAAATGATTATAGAAAGTCACGTGAGACACTTATATCAGCGATAATGTCCGGCAAAATAAATGTTGAAGATATCGATTTTCCTTTACCGCTATTACCGCTTGAAAAAACTGCAGTGAGAGAGAAAGCAACAAAAGATACGTTTGAAGGTGTTTCTCAACTCTCAGAAGCTACATCAACGCCTAATCCAACATCTTCTAGACCACCATTATCTGCAAAAACAAACAAAATATTTCCTTTGGCATTTATCATAACCAGCATAGTAATAGTGATATCTTTGATTGTTTTAATTATTCTTTTTTATCCTAAGCCCCCTAGTACAATGGTAACGGAAACAACTAACGCGTCTAATAATACTCAAACGATTAAGCCCGTTGATGCGGTGAATATAAATGTTGCTGGCGGATCGCTAATTGCTTATTTTTTAACACAAAATAATTGGACAGAAGTTGCTCTTAACACCTTTATAAATTCTTGGTCTGCATTGCCCCAAAAAGATCGTGACATGACTAATTCAACAAAACGCATGCAACGTCTGCACGATTCCATTTTCAAACAATTCCTTGAAGCAAACGCAATGTCGAGTATAAATAAAGAAAAAGCTATTATTAAACAAAAAAGACTAATCAAGTTTGCTGAAGCTATAGGGATAGATGATTCACGCCTCACTCTGAATTAATAATAAAGATAAATAATACAAATTATTATTCTGAATAATCTTTAAATTCAGCATCACTTATCTTAATCGTTCTCTTTTCAAAATAGACATTCTTGGTAAACTCATATTTATCAATTGCTGCTTCCTCAAGCAATTCAACTGCTGTCGATAAATCTGATTTCATATCAATAAAAGCAAGTGATAAGAGACTTGCTTTAGGTAGGCCATTATCCATATAAGACATTGGGTTCAACGCTCCATCAAAAATATAACCTACCGCATGTCTCACCGTACCTGGACCGAAAAATGGTGTTACTAAGTAAGGTCCAGAAACAACACCCCAGTGGGCTAATGTTTGTCCAAAGTCAGCTTTACTTGAAAGTAAGCCCGCTTCTGATGAAATATCAAAAAAACCTAATAAACCGATAGTCGAGTTAAGAAATAACCGAACTGTGTCATTGACTGCCTGATCAAATTTAAATTGAAGTATATCATTTGCGATAACCGAAATTTGGGCAATATTTCTAAAAAAATTAGTTATTCCATTATCTAAAAAAGCAGGTGTGATAATGTTATATACTTTTTCTGTCGGTTCAAAAAGCGCCGTATTAATTGTTTCATTAAACGAATATACGCCTCTATTGAAGTCTTCCCATGGGTCACGTTGATCTAATGCTCCAGTAGTCGCACATGCAGACAAAAACGTCATACAAAGCACTACTAGCAGTATTCTAAACTTAGCCACGAATTTCTTTTCCATTATTATTCCTTATCGTGTTAATTCAACTATTTAATGTCACGCATTTAGTTTCCACCATAATTAAAAATATTATCATCATCTTCATATGTGTCGTCAATTATAGCGTTGCATATTTAAAATAGATATTTCAATCAATCATAAGACATGAAATTTTTTATTCAATATTTCATTCTAACAAGTTAAACTAATTTCATAAATTTAAAATTATCTTACAGCTTCTAATGACAAAAAACGAAAACATTGACATAAAAGAACTGGAAAAATTTTCCTCTAGGTCGGATCAATGGTGGAATCTAAACGGCGAATTTAAAACGTTACATGATATAAACCATATTCGATTGAGTTATATCTCGAAGCATATCTCACTTAAAAATTCAAAAATCATGGATATTGGTTGTGGTGGTGGTATTCTTACAGAAGCTATGGCAAAACAAGGAGCTCTAGTAACTGGTCTCGATGCAAGCAAAGAGAATGTCGAGACAGCATCACAACATGCGAGTGATGAACAGCTTGAAATTAGTTATGTCGTTAGTACCATAGAGGAATTTGCTGAAAATCATATTGATCGATTTGATGTAATAACTTGTATGGAGTTATTGGAACATGTGCCAGATCCTGCCTCTATAATTCAAGCTGCTAGTAAAATAATCAAGCCAGGTGGTCATGTCATATTTTCTACTATAAATCGTAGTATAAAAGCCTATGTACTCGCTATATTAACAGGCGAATATTTATTAAAAATCCTACCAAAGGGAACACATAATTATGAAAAATTTATTCGTCCCTCAGAATTAGTTGCATGGTGTGAAGAGAACAATCTTGAGATGAATGATTTAGCTGGTATGAAATACAACCCATTATTAGGATTATGTTCGTTAGATACAAAACCTGAAATCAATTATCTGCTCGATACCATAGCCAAATAAATGATCGAACATATATTATTTGATTTAGATGGTACATTAGCTGATACAGCAGATGATTTAGCTAATGCACTTAATGCAATTCGCTTAAATCATGGATTAACAAGTCTTCCTAATCAAGTTATACGCCCAACTGTTTCACTTGGTGGGGATGCGATGATCAAACTTGGATTCAACTTGAAAAAAGGCAATACAGATTTTGAATCAACCCGTGATGAATTCCTAAATTATTATCGCGCCAACATTGCAAAAGAAACACGAATGTTTGATGGTATGGAGGAATTATTGCTCATCCTTGAAAACGAGAATATACCTTGGGGAATTGTAACAAACAAACCTTCCTGGTTAACAGAACCTTTACTCAAAGCGATGTCTCTGGATAAACGCGCTGCATGCGTAATTAGTGGAGACACATTAAAACAAAGAAAACCTCATCCTGCCCCAATACTCCATGCATGCAAACTCATGAGTTCTAATCCAACGACTACGCTTTATATCGGAGACGCTCAGCGTGATATTGAAGCAGGTCGTCGTGCTGGAACTAAAACACTTATAGCTCTCTATGGTTATATTGATATCGATGATAATCCCGCTAATTGGGATGCCGATAGTATGGTCTCTAGTCCAATTGAAATATATGACAAGCTAAGTGTCTTTTGTAACTAAAAATTCTAATACGTATGATTATTGTGTCAATAAGGCTATTCCTGATGGCTCAAACCTTTACTATGCAACACTATTTGAAAAGGAAAAAAATAAAGCGATTATTATAGGCCTTCATGCATTCCTTTATGAACTTACAGATATTATCAAGGAATGTTCAGACCCGGGTGTCGCTAGAGTTAAACTTCATTGGTGGGGAGAAGAGATAGAGAGACTTTTCCAACAAGAACCCCGTCATCCCATCACAAAATATTTAAAAGAATTCATAGCTCTTGATGAAAATCTTAGAGTATCATTAAATTCAATTATTAATAATTTCGATAACTTTTTGTTCATACATAAAACCGATAATCTGAAAGCAATATTAGTTTTATATGATTTAACCGCTGGTGAAACCTGGCATTTATGTGGAGTTCATTTGGGGGCAACAGATGCCAAATTGTTACAAATTTATCGAAACATAGGTTCTGTCTATCATTTCATAAGATCTTTACAGGAACCAAAAACTTATATGACTGAATCACGGTGTATCATTCCAGAAA
>CAJJDJ010000122.1 GCA_905182825.1 Thiotrichaceae bacterium UBA7359 | reverse complement strand
GTCAGCCACGATTAATATTCGTGATTTTTTTTTTATTACTTCTTGCAGTAATAAAACTGCATCATTAATACCACTCAGTGTGTCATATGGAAAAAGAGAGGAAAGCGAATAATCTAAGTCATCATTGAATTGTATATTCCGGGAGGCATAAACCCGTTTCAGTACAGGATGGATTGCATCCGATAGACTGTGTTTGTCAGGAACATCACGTTGAATTATTTTTTTAATTTTCACAAAAATTATTGCTTAATTTTATATATGTTTTTTTGTTTTTTCCAAACCTTGTAGCGAGAGCCTTTACTCAAATTGATAACGCTTACATCCGTTTTTATATGTAACTGATCAATTTCTCGTCTCATTAATGCATCCCTTAAAGGAGAAAACCAGTTTTCTTCATAAGTCACCAGCGCTTCAAACCAGCCTTCAAGATCATGATAATAACTAAATTTTTTAAATGCGTTTATTACTAGCAACTTATTGTAACTAGTCTTCATGTTTCTAATTTCACTATATTTATCAGGCAAATCATTAAATGGCGTCGCTGCTATCATAGCGAGTCCTTTCGCTAATATCTCATCACTAGCAATAAAAGACCATTGATGTTCAATGTTCTTTGGTAACGCCCCACAACCCCAAAACCATAAGCTATTTATCGGTAACATTTTTTCTTGTTCGCGTTTTTTATTAACATCAGAATTGTGCAAAGTCATCTGTATATCATTCATTAATCGAATCAGATTAGAACAGTCATCGCCACTAGGCATAAAAGGTAGTATGTCACGGCCAATGATCGAATCTACAGGTGTTGTTCTTATCTTCAACTCCTCCTTTATTCTTAAGTACCATCGGTACGGACCAGGAACTTCAAGTTCAAGCTCGTAAGGCCTTAATATAATATTAATATCAGAAGCAAGTGCCAGAGCATCATGCTGGCTAATAGTGAATTGATTGTTATCGATCAGAATCAAACCATCACGATCTGCTCTGACATGAACTGGATCAGCACGCAACCAAACTCCTTCCGAGGGTTGATTGTCATCTATTAGACGTGATATTGCCGCGATGGGTAGATCGTTTTCTTCTTTTGCAATTAAACCGAATAGTTCACAGAGATCATAGCTAGCAGAAGTTGATCTTGAGATGTGATGGTTTCCTTTAGAAAGCATCCAGTTTAATGAAGGTAAACTAGGGAAATCATCTGGGTGAATTGCTATGTCAGGTCCAAATAAACCTGGTATATAGACAGTCAAACTACGCATTTATAATCTTATTCATATGTGACACGATGATTACCTGTTAATAAATGAGATGCTTATACATCTCACTATTTTTAGTCAGTCATGTTTTTGAGAATTGCAGATTTGACCTGACTTAATTTTGCATCAACTTCAATCACAGGCGCAGTGCTTTGTTTTATAGCTGTATCAGGATCCTTAAGACCATGACCTGTTAAAGTACAAACAACACAACTATTTTCAGGGATTTTACCCGAATTAATATCTCGCATAGCACCAGCAACTGATATTGCTGAAGCTGGCTCACAAAAGATACCTTCTTTTTCTGCTAATAACTTTTGTGTCGCGAGAATTTCCTTGTCGTCACATTCATCGAACCATCCACCTGATTCTTCATGAACGGTCCAGGCATAATTCCATGATTGGGGATAGCCAATTCTAATTGCTGTTGCCACCGTTTCAGGATTATCTATCATTTCACGACGCATAAAAGGTGCGGAGCCACTCGCTTGATATCCAACCATCTTAGGTCGTCTGGTTATAATCTGTCCATCAGCATATGGACATACACCATTACAATGCGCACAAGCAGCGGTGGCTTGATCACCCTTCGCACAAATGTATTCACTATAACCTATCCAATGCGCTGTAATGTTGCCGGCATTACCTACGGGTAAATAATGAAAATCTGGCGCGCACCCTAACTCTTCAACAATTTCAAACGCAGCTGTTTTTTGTCCCTGTAAACGATATGGATTGATTGAATTAACTATAGTTACCGGTGCTTCATTAGCAACTTCTCTCACTAAACGCATACCATCATCAAAATTACCTTTGACTTGAAGCACAACAGCACCTTCCATCATCGCTTGTGCTAACTTACCTTGTGCTATCTTGCCATCAGGTATTAACACAAAAGCAGTTATACCAGCACGTGCTGCATAGGCGGCGGCGGCGGCTGAGGTGTTTCCAGTAGAAGCACAAATGATAGCTCTTGCACCATCCTCAACTGCTTTAGTCACCGCCATAGTCATACCGCGATCTTTAAATGAACCAGTAGGATTTAAGCCTTCATACTTAACATAAAGGTCAACCTGCTTAGCTTGTAAGTCAGAAATATTATTTAATTTAATTAAAGGTGTATTACCTTCGCCAAGACTAATAATACGTGTGCCATCACTGACCGGAAGACGGTCACGATAATTCTCAATTAATCCAGTATATCGAGTTCGAAAAGTCATTTTATCAATTACTCTAACGTTTCCATCCGAATGCGCATAATTTCACCGTCGATAACATCAAGTTGTTCTATTTTGATAATTGCATCATTCATGTTTTTCTCTTTAATACGCTGTGTCAGAAATATGATGGGAACAAAACTAGCATCAGTTGCAGGTTCTTTTTGTAATATAGCTTCTATACTTATTCCAGAATCACCCAGTATTCGCGTCACCTCTGCCAATACGCCAGGCTTATCTATTGCATGCATGCGTAGATAATAAGCTGTTTCTGTATCTTCCATCGGCAATATATTAATATCAGACAAAGCATCAGGTTGAAATCCCAAATGTGGAACACGGTTTTCCGGATCCGTAGTTAAAGCACGA
>CAJJDJ010000121.1 GCA_905182825.1 Thiotrichaceae bacterium UBA7359 | reverse complement strand
AGAAGTACAAGTGCCGGAGTATATGGAAATTGGTGAGATTATACGAATTAATACAAGCACTGGAAAATTCATGACACGTGTTTAATTAAATGACGTCTATTATTGATGAAAAAAATATTTCAATACTTTGTCACAATCAATTTTATCATTGTAATTATGTTATATGCGAATCATCGAGACTTGAATGGAGATAACATGGATTGCCCTCATTCACCAAATTGTGTTTCTAGTCTGGCCAGTAACCCTTCACATTTTATTGCGCCATTAATTTTTAAAGATCGACCAGAATTAGCGATGCAACGACTTAAGAAAGTGCTAATGACTGAAAAACGTGTAACGATAATTACTGAACGCTCTGACTATCTTTATGGGGAAATACGTAGTCTTGTTTTCAGGTTTGTAGATGATGTTGAATTCACGTTATCTATTGAGAATAAAATCTTTCAAGTTCGTTCATCTTCCCGCGTTGGTTACAGTGATTTTGGTGTGAACCGTCGTCGTATTGAAAGAATTCGGAAAAAATTTAAAAATCAAGGTTGATCAAAAAATAATATTTTTTGTCAGTTATTTAAGTGATATATAATTTTTTGTATGACTACATCTTGCTATTTTTTTTATCACTAGTGCATAGTAAAGACAACACGCAATCAATAACTCTGATATTGTAAGAACACATTATTAATAATAGAGTTTATAATCTTCCAAAGAATTATGAGCAATAGTTAATGACGAATGCCAACACAGTTGTTGTTCTTGATTTTGAGACTACAGGGCTTTCACCAGACTGTGGTGATCGTGTAATAGAGATTGGAGCAATGCGTGTCGAGAATGGAAAAGTTGTTGCGTATTTTCAAGAATTAATGAATCCGGGTAAGCTTATTGATAATTTTATTGAAGATTATACTGGCATAACTAATGCTATGTTAAAAGATGCCCCGCCATGTAATGAAGTAATGCATAGACTTGCTGATTTTATTGATGGTTATAATCTCGTTGCTCATAATGCTTCATTTGATAAACGTTTTCTTGATGCTGAACTGAGTAGAATATGTCGGAATTACACTGGGGAATTTGCATGTTCATTATTGACGGCAAGACGTATTTATCAAAATTCTCCAAACCATAAATTAGCAACCCTACTCAGTCATATAAACATTCCAATAGAAGGTGCTTTTCATCGAGCTTTATATGACTCAGATATGACGACAAGGCTATGGTTAGCGATGCTAGACAATATTACTAAACTATATGAAATAGACCCCATTCCATTTGCTCTAATTCAAAAATTGTCAAAAATATCTAAGACTAAAATTAGTACTTTTTTACAAAAGTGGTAATAGATAGCGAAGGATGTAATATAAATAAAACCTCTTCGACTATACATCTTCGATTTAATATTAATAGCTCTTAATATCTTAAAGTCATAAAAAGCGACTTTTGAAATCACATAGTCAGCGTATTAGTATTATTATTATTGAATGTATTGTCATTATGAAGACGTATAAATTTCCAACTAAAGACAACAATTCATTAGACCCATTTCAGCGGTTAAAGCAATTAATAACTACTATGGTGGTTATTTGAGGTATAAGGTGGTTAACTAAATAAAATGTTAAGAGAAACAGACTAGACAGCGAGCTATAGCGACATGAAAAGAACATCATGAGGTGTGTGATGAAGTCATGATGTTTGGTTTAGTATGAGATCAAATAAATGAATTTTATTAGATTAAAATGGTAATTAATCATCTAGAAAGAAATATGAAGGGTTACATTAGGCATATATGCTAACCTATGACATTAGCAAAAAAAAGTTCTGAAGTTATAGAATTATATTTTTCAACAAGGTGGGGGTATAAAGATTTATATAGGCTCTAATTTCTAATGTATTTATTTTTTCCATTAGAGAACCTATTAGGATATCCCTTGATAGATAACGAATAATTTTCAATTATATCTATAACCGGTATTTGAACAAAATCCTTGTCATAAAAATCATCGACAATTATCTCGTTATCCCAAATGACGATATCTAAATCAATTGTACGAGGACCAGCTTTATTACCATTTTTAATTCTATCTAGTCGTTTTTCAACAGTTTTAAGATAGCTATTAAACTTTTCAAAACTGTGATTGGTTTCTAGCCAGAATGCGCCGTTCAAAAAATCAGCCTGATCTTCAAAGCCCCAGGGTTTAGTGATGATATAGTCAGCATTTCCCTTGAATATAGTTTCTTTTAGTAAGATCATTTTGGCGGCCTCACAGTTTTTGTGAGGTTCAATATTGGAACCAACTGAAATAATGGTAGAGATCATAAAATTTTATTATTTAGTAAATATAAGTTCGTTAAGCTTATACAAAATGGATAAACTCTTAATATACGTTATAGGATAAAATACTCAATATGCCGCATTCAAAAAAAATGTCAAAAGGTACCGCATTAATCACCGGAGGCGCTGTTCGATTAGGAAAGGTATTTAGTGAAACTCTGGCTGATGCAGGTTATAAACTGGCTATTCATTACAACACGTCATCTGAGCAAGCTGCGATAACAGCGGAAGAGATTAAAAAAAAAGGTGTTGATGTGCAGACCTTTCAGTTTGATTTTAGTCAAAAGAACGATGTTAGCATATTGATCAAAAATGTACGGGAACAATTCCCTGATCTGAATGTATTGATTAATAGTGCCTCTGCGTACGATCAAGCAAATATGATGGAAACATCAGAACTGATACTTGAAAGACAATTCAAAATTAATTTTTTGACTCCATATTTATTAACACAAGCTTTTGTGCAGCAATGCAAAAGTGGTGATGTTATTAATATTATTGATAATAAGATAGCGTTTAATCAATATCAGTATTCAGCTTATGTGTTGTCGAAAAAGTCCTTAGCAGAATTTACGCGTTTGTCTGCAGTTGAATTAGCACCAGACATACGGGTCAACGGTATTGCTCCTGGTGTAATATTGCCTGCTAGTGTTCGTAGTCAGGAGTACATTGATTGGCGTGTGAATGGTATCCCGCTAAAGCAGCAAGGACAGACCAAAAATATTACACAAGCATTGCAGTATCTTTTAACGAATAAATTTGTTTGCGGACAGATACTATATGTTGATGGTGGTGAATCACTAACTAATGATGGACAAAACTTTGCCAAACATGAATAACTATTTAGTTCCAAATTTTAGAAGGCACTATGAAAAATACAACTATCAATCAAAGTTATCTATCGGGTGAGCTAGCACATCAGGTTGAAGAAAATAGTTGGTACATTTTAAAGTTGTCATTTAAAAGTCTAGCCATAGCATGCATATGTTAAATTAGTTCTTCCCTCTTAAATAATTTAAAATAGACTAAGAATGTTAAATCTATAGGCTATTATAAATATCTTCATATAAAATATTTTCATCTTATTTATAATAAATATGGTTCATCATTACTTCGGCAGTCAAAAGTGATAAAAATATTATTGTCATGGGACATTGGAAGATGACTCTAATATTAGGCTAAAGTCGAATATATATTGGCCTTTGAAATATTTGATATACTAGGCGCATCTTCATCTATTCATGCTATGTCGAGAACGAATTCTATGAGTCATGTGTTATCATAAGCACATAATAAAAACAAAGGATGCATGTTATGCAACATCTCTATCGACAAATTTATGCTGATCCTAAATTTCACCAACTTGAATTAAAACGTGGTCGTTTTAGTTGGCTACTAACAAGCATCATATTGATTGCTTATTTCAGTTTTATTTTAATAATTGCTTTTTATCCAGAATTGTTTGGAAACCCAATTGTTAAAAGTAGCGTAATTACCTGGGGTATTCTTATAGCATTATGTGTAATTTTTCTAAGTTTTTTACTGACAGGTATTTATGTCTACCGTGCCAATAAAGAATTTGATCGGTTAGTTGATGATGTTATTAAAGACGTACGAGAGATTGATAAGGCTACTCTAAATGAATAATTTAAATACACGCTTTGTATTCTGGTTACCTGTTTTTTTTATACCTTCATTATTGTTTGCTGGAGATGCAGTACAAAGTGAAGTAACTCAACAGCCTACTAATATTATTGCTATTACAATGTTTCTTTTGTTTGTGGCGGGAACATTGGGGATAACTTATTGGGCAGCAAGGCGCACAAAAAGCACCAAAGATTTTTATGCTGCTGGTGGCAATATAACCGGACTGCAAAACGGTCTTGCAATTGCTGGCGACTATATGTCTGCCGCATCATTTTTAGGTATTTCCGGGTTGGTTTTTGCGAGTGGTTTTGATGGACTTATTTATTCCATTGGTTTTTTGGTAGGTTGGCCGATAATCCTCTTTCTTTTAGCGGAACGTTTAAGAAATCTTGGGAAATATACTTTTGCTGATGCTGTGAGTTACCGTTTACAGCAATTACCTATCCGTAGCTTAGCGGCCTCTGGAACACTTATTGTTGTTTTGCTGTATCTGACAGCACAATTAGTTGGTGCAGGTAAACTCATACAAATATTATTTGGCCTTGAATATTATCTGGCAGTAGTGATTGTCGGCATATTGATGGTCTTGTATGTTACCTTTGGTGGTATGTTGGCGACAACATGGGTGCAGATAATTAAAGCTGTGCTTTTATTATGTGGAGCAAGTTTTATGGCTGTCGCTGTTATGTATCATATGGATTTTTCTTTTGAGATTTTGTTTAGGACTGCTGTCGAAGTACATAAAAACGGAGTAACTATTATGTCTCCTGGAGGTTTGGTGTCTGATCCAATATCTGCAATCTCACTTGGACTTGCTCTCATGTTTGGCACAGCTGGTTTGCCACATATATTGATGCGATTCTTTACTGTACCTGACGCACAAGAGGCGAGAAAGTCGGTTGTCTACGCGACGGGGTTTATTGGTTATTTTTTTATTTTGACATTCATTATTGGTTTTGGTGCCATAGTATTTTTAGTAAATAATCCAGAGTTTTTAGATCCCCAGTCGGGCGGTTTATTAGGCGGAAACAATATGGCGGCAATCCATTTGTCTAAAGCTGTAGGGGGTGAGTTTTTTTTGGGGTTTATCTCTGCGGTTGCCTTCGCCACTATTCTGGCAGTTGTTTCGGGCCTAACATTAGCCGGTGCTTCAGCTATTTCGCATGATTTGTATGCGAGCGTGTTACGCAAAGGTGAAGTGCGAGAAGGAGATGAGATTCGCATGTCCAGAATAGCTACGGTTGGTTTAGGTGTTGCGGCAATTTTTCTTGGCATCCAGTTCGAACAACAAAACGTGGCTTATATGGTAGGTCTTGCCTTTGCAATTGCCGCCAGTGTTAATTTTCCCGTCTTATTTTTATCTATGTACTGGCAAAGGTTGACAACCCGAGGTGCCTTCGTGGGTGGCAGTATCGGTTTAATAACTGCAGTCTCATGCATGATTTTGGGACCAACAATTTGGGTAGATATTCTGGGTAACGCAGAAGCAATCTTTCCGTATAAACATCCAGCGTTGTTTTCAATTAGCGCAGCTTTTATGTCTATTTTTATTATATCAAAATTGGATAACTCTGTTTCGGGACACAAAGAAGCCTTAGCCTTTGAGGCACAATATGTTCGCTCTCAAACGGGATTGGGTTCTGGAGATAGTGCTCAGCACTAGAATTTAAAATGAAGCGGTGTCAATGGTGTGAAAGTGATGTACTTTATATTAAATACCACGATAAGGAATGGGGTGTGCCAGTTCACTCTGACAGAAAGTTATTTGAATTTCTTATACTGGAAGGTGCGCAGGCAGGCTTGAGCTGGATTACCGTGCTCAAGAAACGTGTTGCATACCGAGAGGTCTTTGATAATTTTGATTTTAATAAGGTTGCTTTATATGAAGAGTCAAAAATCCAATCCTTATTGAATAACCCTGGCATTATCAGAAATAAACTCAAGATTAGGGCTGCAGTAAAAAGTGCGCAGGCATTTATTAAAGTTCGTAAAGAATTTGGTACGTTTAATAAATACATATGGACCTTCAATGAACACAAAATACAGCAGAACTCATGGAAAAATGTAAAAGATATTCCTGCAAATACTAAAACATCTGACAGTATGTCAAGAGATTTAAAAAAACGAGGCTTCATTTTTGTCGGTTCAACTATCTGTTACGCATTTATGCAAGCGATAGGGATGGTTAATGATCACACAGTTCATTGTTATCGCTATCGTGAATTAAAGGGATAGACTATGTTCATCAAACCCAAGGATTATATTGTCGTCGATGATAAATATTTTTTTGCCGTTGTAAGTGAATATCGGGAAGATGATCGTGTATTAACATGGTTGCGCTATATTAAAGACGAACATGGTATGCACAAGTTAGGAACGGAACAGGCCAGGGAATTGGTCAGTGATTCATGTCCAGAGTTCCTATTTCACAGCGAATATGCGGATAGCGACTTACATGGTATTCGGCTGGGATCTATTAGCCGAGTGTACCGGCCCGATCAAACCGTAGTTCGACTTCTGAACATGACAAACCCTGATAACAAACAACGAGATGCTATTAAAATACTCAAGCTTTTACTTGATGCAGGAATTCAAGAAGATTATCTAGGTATTACTGGTTCCTTAATGTTAGACACGCATAATGAAAAGTCTGATATAGATATAATAATTTATGGACGTAAATTATTTTATAAGGTAAGACAATTTATAAAAGATTATCTTGAATCAGGTGAACTAAGACCACTAAATGATTCATTGTGGAAAGATGCTTATCAACGAAGATCTTGTGAAATATCTTTTGAAGATTACTGTTTACATGAGCAAAGAAAATTTAATAAATGTGTCTCTGGTAAAAGCAAGGCTGATATCAGTATGATTCCTGAAGCTTGTGAACAGTTTCAGGAAAATGGACCATTTAAAAAACAGGGGCAGGAAAAAATTGAATCCATAGTGACTGATGATATATATGCTTATGACTTTCCAGCACGTTATTTTATTGAACACCAAACTATTAGTGAGGTTGTTTCTTATACCGCAACCTATGTCGGCCAGGTTCAAAAAGGAGAAAAGATTGAAGCTGCAGGTTATGTAGAGCAAGGTAGTGATGGTAAGAAAAGATTATTAGTGGGTACAAGTAGAGAAGCAGCCGGAGAATATATTCGTGTTGTCGATTAAGAAATAAAAATATAAGAGATCATAGTAATGATAGAAAGATCAAAAATTATCAAATTATTGAATGCAAATAACGCAAAGGATTCTGTGTTAGTAAAAGGTTGGATCAGGACACAGAGAGAGAGTAAAGACTTTTCATTTATCGAACTTAATGACGGCTCATGCCTGGCAAACATTCAGATCATTGTTGACAACGATATCGATAATTATCAAGAGATAGTGAAATTGACAACCGGTGCAGCAATTACGGTTAGCGGTGAATTGCTTGAGTCTCAGGGTAAAGGTCAAAAATGGGAGGTACATGCAAACTCAATTGAGATGCTCGGTATCGCTCCGGATGATTTTCCATTACAAAAGAAACGTCACACAGATGAGTACTTACGCACAATTGCTCATTTAAGGCCGCGTTCAAATAAATACAGTGCAATCTTTCGCATAAGATCAAAATTGTCATTTGCTATCCATAAATTTTTTCAAGAACGTGATTTTCAATGGGTACACACACCGATCATTACCGGTTCAGACTGCGAAGGAGCAGGGGAGATGTTTAGTGTTACTACACTAAATATGAATGACATTCCCAAAAAGGATGGTGCCGTTGATTATGAAAAAGATTTCTTTGGTAAAGAAGCAAGCTTAACTGTCTCGGGACAATTATCTGTAGAGACATTTTGCTTAAGCCTGGGGGATGTCTATACCTTCGGGCCAACCTTTCGCTCCGAGAATTCAAATACCAGTCGCCATATGTCAGAGTTCTGGATGATAGAACCGGAAATGGCATTTGCTGATCTACAGGATGATATGAAACTCGGACAAGAGTTTATTCAATACCTGATTAAATACACCATGGAAGAATGTGCGGAAGATCTGAAATTATTTGCTAAATATGTTGATAAGAATTTGATGTCAACTCTGGATAATATTGTTAATAACGATTTTATTCGTTTGCCATACACAGATGCGATCAAGATCCTTGAACAATCAGGCAAGAAGTTTGAGTTCGATGTTGACTGGGGCAAAGACCTTCAATCTGAACATGAACGTTTCCTGGCAGAAGAATATTTCAAACAACCCGTAATCGTTTATGACTATCCAAAGGACATCAAGGCATTTTATATGCGATTGAATGATGATGAAAAAACTGTGGCGGCCATGGATATTCTTGTGCCTGCTATTGGCGAGATTATCGGCGGTTCGCAACGTGAAGAGCGATATGATCTGTTAAAAAAACGTATCAATGATATGAGTTTTGATGAGGCAAACTACTGGTGGTATTTGGATACACGTAAGTATGGCACTGTGCCTCATGCCGGTTTTGGACTGGGGTTTGAACGATTATTAATGCTGGTTTCCGGAATCTCGAATATAAGGGATGTTATTCCCTTTCCACGAACGCCAAAGAATCTGGAGTTTTAAAAAGATAATCATAGTTTGTCGAAATATCGATGCATCTCATCGACCACTTTTCTTGAAAGCAGAATTGTCGCTATTAAGGTTGGAAAAATCATTAAGGCAAACATTGTATCGATGATGTTAATAATGGTTGATTGAGTCCAGACTGCACACATCGGAATGACCGCTAGGTAAACATAAACAAATTTACTACCGACTCTTTTCCCAAACAAGTAACGTGCACATTTCAAGCTATAGTACGAGTAAGTAATCATTGTCGATAAAGCAAACAATGTGAACAC
>CAJJDJ010000120.1 GCA_905182825.1 Thiotrichaceae bacterium UBA7359 | reverse complement strand
ACATGATTGTTTGATGATAGTTGATGAGGTTCAAACAGGAATGTGTCGAACAGGAAAATGGTTTGCTTTTCAACATGAAGATGTTCTCCCAGACGTTATGACCTTGGCAAAGGCATTGGGGAATGGTGTTCCAATAGGAGCCTGTCTTGCAAGAGGCGAGGCTGCAAGTTTATTTCAACCAGGCGATCATGGGTCTACTTTTGGAGGTAACCCTTTAGCTTCTAGAGCAGCGTTAGCGGTTATTAAAGTTTTGGAAGACGATAAGTTAGCTGAACGTGCAGAATCGCTTGGGAATCAATTAATTGATGGCCTGAAGCTGGCATTGAAAGATGTTCAAGGTATAAAAGAGATTCGTGGTATTGGATTAATGTTAGGTATTCAATTAGTTGAGGATGCTCCTGATTTAGTTGAGTTAGCATTAAAAGAGAAAATATTAATCAATGTAACCGCAGGTAATGTGATTCGATTATTGCCGGTGTTAGTGATGACTGATTCTGAAGCAGAATTAATTATCACTAAATTGAGTGGTTTACTGAAAGCATATCTAGATTTAAGGTAAAGTTATGAATCCAAGACACTTTTTAACACTAAACAGTTTAAATCGAGATGAATTATTATCGATCATAAATCGTGCGTCTGTGTTAAAGAAACAGACAAAAGAAAAAAACTACGAAACGACATTGAATAATCGTGTTTTAGGGATGATCTTTGAAAAATCATCCACGCGCACACGTGTTTCATTTGAGACAGGTATGGCGCAGTTGGGTGGCCACGCTATTTATCTTTCACCTACAGGTTCTCAAATCGGTCGTGGAGAACCGATAAAAGACACTTCACGTGTTTTATCACAAATGGTGGATTTCATTATGTTAAGGACGTTCGAACATGAACGACTTGAAAAGTTCGCGTCTTATTCCGATGTGCCGGTCATCAATGGGTTGTCTGATAGTTTTCATCCGTGTCAGTTATTGGCAGACTTATTAACCTACTATGAAAATCGCGGCTCGATTGAAGGTAAAAAAGTTGTTTGGTTAGGTGATGGTAATAATATGTGCCATTCTTATATGAATGCAGCAAAAATTTTCAATTTTCAGTTAATCTTATCTTGCCCTGAAGGCTATGACCCCGATGCTGTTGTATTAGAATCTACTAAAGAATTTGTTTCAATAGAACGTAATCCGCAGATTGCTGTTGAGAATACAGATTTAGTCGTAACAGATGTTTGGACCAGCATGGGGCAGGAAAAAGAACAAAAACAAAGATTAGAACAATTCGTACCTTATCAAGTTAATACCAATCTAATGGAATGTGCTAATGAAGATGCTTTGTTTATGCATTGTTTGCCCGCACATCGTGGCGAAGAAGTCTCTGAGGCTGTTCTAGAAGGACCGCAAAGTGTTGTTTGGGAAGAAGCGGGAAACCGGCTACATTCACAAAAGGCGTTGTTGGAATTTTTATTAAATTAGTTGTGTATATTATTCTCGACAATGTCTTGTTTCATTTCTGAAATGTCTAATTACATTTTATATTTTCATATTTAAGAGCCTCTAATAAATGGCAATACATTTTTTATTGAGTAACGATGATGGATATCAATCTCCAGCCTTGGCTGCTTTGGCGGATATGTTGACCAAATTAGGAAAAGTAACCGTTGTCGCGCCTGACCGAGATCGAAGCGGTTCAAGTAATTCACTTACATTAGATGCTCCATTATATGTTAAACAAGATAGTCGTGGTTATTATTATGTGAACGGCACACCGACTGATTGCGTACATTTAGCTATTACCGGCATGTTAGATGAAGAGCCTGACATGGTCATAAGTGGAATCAATATAGGTGCAAATCTGGGCGATGATGTACTTTATTCAGGAACTGTGGCTGCAGCAATGGAGGGACGTTTTTTAGGATGTCCTTCCATCGCATTTTCACTGGCAGGGGAAAGACAATCTGACTATAAACCAGCAGTAATGATTGCTAAAAAAATCATAGAATCGCTAATGCAAAAACCTTTGAATAATATCTTATTAAACGTGAATATTCCTGACGTTGATTACGAACAAATAAAAGATATTACGGTAACCCGATTAGGTAATCGACACAAACCTGAACCCGTACTTGAAGCAATTGACCCACGCGGTAGAAAAATTTATTGGGTAGGCTCGGTTGGACCAGAACAAGATGCTGGCGAAGGCACTGATTTTCATGCTATACGCTCGTCTAAAGTTTCTATCACACCTTTGCAAATTGATTTGACGCGGTACGAGTCTTTAAAATCATTATCTAGCTGGGTGGAAGGTTTAGACGGATGATGACTGAGCATAGTGGGATAGGCATGACATCACAACGCACACGCGATCGACTTGCAGAGAAATTAGTGGAGATGGGGATCCAGTCAGATGTTGTTCTTAATGCTATACGCAATACCCCTCGGCATCTTTTTGTTGATGAAGCTCTGGCAAGTCGCGCTTATGAAAATACAGCACTCCCTATAGGGTTTAATCAAACAATTTCACAACCTTATATAGTTGCAAAAATGACAGAAGCATTGATAAAAAATAGAACCTTGAAAAATGTCTTGGAAGTTGGAACAGGTTGTGGATATCAAACAATCATTATGGCGCAATTCACGAAACGCATTTATACGATTGAACGCATTAATGGACTATTAACAAGGGCGCGCGAACGTTTTCAACAACTACGCTTTAGTAATATTCGCAGCAAACATGCAGACGGTAATATTGGTTGGTCAGAACATGCTCCTTTTGATGGTATTATTGTCGCAGCAGCACCAACCGGAGTGCCTGAGGCCTTGTTGGAACAACTGGCGGTTAATGGACGATTGATTATTCCTGTTGGCAAGACAGGAGAGCAAAAATTATTATTGTTTACTCGCGAAGAAGAGGGTTATGAGAAGAAAATCATTGATTCGGTAAGTTTTGTGCCCATGATTGGTGGTGTTGACACAACTTAAAAGGGATGGGATGAATTCTTGTTATAAGAATGTGGTTTGTTCGTTGATAATTCTCCTACAGGCATGTTCTGGGGCTTCTATAGCTCCTGTTGTTAATCGGGATGAAGTTAAAAAAATAAAGTCCACATCAACACAGCGTGGAATATCTGCAGAATCAAAATTCACACCAAAAGCTAAACTAATCAGAAAAAAGAAAACGGGTTACCATGAAGTTGGTAAAGGTGACACCTTATACTCAATTGCTTGGCGATATAACTATGATTATAAAGATATGGCAAGCTGGAATAAAATCGTTGCGCCCTATACGATTTATCCAGGACAAGAAATTCGTTTAGGAGCCGTTGTCGAAAAGAAAAATGTTTTACGGGCAAAGAAATCATCTAAAAAGGTATTGAAAAAACAAAATGCAATTTCTGAAAATAATAAGTTCAAAGCAACTTTACCTAAAGGCCCTATAAAATGGTTATGGCCGGCACAAGGAAAATTAGTTAAGTCTAATTCACCTACATCCAAGAAAGGAATAGATATTGCTGGTAAATCTGGACAGCTTATAAAAGCTGCTGCTGCGGGTGAAGTTGTATACAGCGGGAGTGGTCTTCTAGGCTATGGGAAACTTATCATTATAAAACATGATGAAACCTATCTGAGTGCCTACGCATATAACAGTAAAGTCTTAGTTAAAGAGGGAGATAGGGTTATTCCTAGACAGGAAATCTCTGAAATGGGACAAGATCATACAGGACGTACCGTACTTCATTTTGAGATACGGAAGAATGGTAAGCCAGTAAAACCTACTAAATACTTACCAAAAAAAGGCACCTAAGTATTTATCGTAACGGTTCATTAAACGGTTGGAAGGTGTGAGAGAAATTTATTATGAAGGAGATAAAAAAACAGTAATCAATAATTGAAGCAACCTCTGTTTCATTTGACGATTTGGATACAAATATTTTTTTCTTCGATACAGATTTCCAGGACAGTAAGTGTGCTGTTTACAAAAAATCATAGAAAGCTAACTGTCAGATAAAAACAAACAGGCAACGACATCTCTACCTTCATCAACTAACAAATTATAGCTTCGACACGCTGCGCCTGTATCCATTACTTCCAAACCGATATTTTTTGATGCAGTATAATTGACTAATTCAGTATTGGGAAAGCTTGGCACGTTACCGCTGCCAATTATTATTAATTCTGGTTGCCATGAAAGGATTTGATCTAGATGGTGTGTCGCAAGATTATGATAAGATTCTACAAGCCAGTTTTCGATTAAACGGTTTTTTGAGATGACAATATTTTTTTCTATTAGCGAGTCTTTTAATTTAAAAGAGTCATTAGAATAAAAAATAATTTTATTTGAAGTCGAGAATTCGCTATCAAGTTCAATCTTCATGGCATTTTTAACTTTAATTTCAACATGATCATAATTATAGTGTAGCAAATGAATATATTAGAAGAATAGAAAAGGAGATAATTAACAGTGAAAATTATATTATTGGGGCCACCGGGTGCTGGGAAAGGTACTCAAGCAAA
>CAJJDJ010000119.1 GCA_905182825.1 Thiotrichaceae bacterium UBA7359 | reverse complement strand
ATAACATAACCATCAACAATGGCTGTGTGACAACTTGTGACACGTTTAGGAATTTGATAATGCTGCTTGACTGCATCCATATCATTAACATCTACCGATTGAATACTGAAACCACTCTTTTGCATATAATTAATCCATTTATTGCAACATCCACAAGTAGCAGATTTATAAACCTTGATGACAGTACCTGCATTTACGTTGTTCGCAGAAATAAAATATCCGACAAAAAGAACGCACATAGAAATAGCGGTAATTTGAGTATACTGTTTAATTTTACTCATCATTTTAAGTGTGGTAACCCCTCGCTCGATCAAATAAGTCTGTAATCCAATAAAACTGTGCGCCAATTGCAGCAAATGGTAACAATATCCAAGTCACATTAAACATCGCTAGCACGAGCACAATAATACAAAAATCAGCACGACTAAGTTTATGAACAATATAAATGAACCAATCCAAAATATCTTCCGGTTTTTTGCCTTTTACAGTCACTTCTTCTCTGCTCATAGAGCCTTCTTTCTTTTCATTCTTAGCGTGGTAAAACAAATCAACTATATAATCAATAAAAGCACCAGCAGCAGCAGCACAACCAAACCAGAACCAGAAAGATTGTTCCGTAACCTGGCTTGTACCATAACCTAATGCAGCAAAAAAACTAGCGTCAACCATACAATCCGAGATGTCGTCAAACTTGGCTCCAAATTCAGATGACATATTCT
Organism: Thiotrichaceae bacterium UBA7359; assembly: GCA_905182825.1. GTDB lineage: Bacteria > Pseudomonadota > Gammaproteobacteria > Eutrophobiales > Eutrophobiaceae > UBA7359. The sequence goes on along the minus strand of CAJJDJ010000119.1, from coordinate 2,304 downwards.
TTACTCGAGCAACTTCACCATCACAATTATCGAATGCATAACTCATCGTCATCAGTAATGCGCCAATTATTCCAAGCACATAATTGCCAGTGATAAAACATATCGCACATAATAGTCCAAGCGATAAAGAAATAGCCGTAATTTGATTCGGCGTTATTGCTGTTCTTAATAGTAATGGCGTCAATCGGTAAGATAAATGTCTTACTAATGGAAATAATTGTGTCGGCTCTTTTAAAGTTTCCGTCTTCATTATGGTCTCTGAGTTTATAGAGGTAGTGAAATTGTCTAGTATGATATGGATTCGCTTGGTATTCTAATATCCACACGAAAAAATGAAACGCATTACTTACACACCTCCTGCTAGATACATAAACATACCATGATCAGAATTGCATCATATATTGGCCTCTTGGTTGGCTTATTAATTTTGCTCTGGCTGGTTACCTGGCAAGGTGTTGATGAAATATTTATGTTATTAAGTCAATCTGGGTTCTCTTTATTGCTCTTACCCATAGTCTGGTTTCCTAGTTTGGTTGCTGCGGTCATTTCTTGGCATTATCTATTCCCGACTAAGCGAATACCCGCCTTTAAAAAGCTTTTCCTCTCTTTATGGATGGGTAGAGCAATCAACACCCTGCTTCCTGTCGCTTCAATTGGCGGTGAAATAGCCAAAGCACGACTCTTGATACTTTGGGGTCATCCTGGCGTTGATGCTAGCGCATCTGTTCTGGTCGATAAAACGGTACAAGCTCTAGCATTAGTTCCCTGGGCTATCATCGGTACCAGTTTATTGGTCTATCTCACCGTAGATAATGAATTAGCCAAACTCATCATGCTCGGCACATTTCTGCTTGGTTTAGGTATTGTGGGGTTTATAAAGCTTCAACAAGTCGGAATGATTGGATTTATTGCCCGAATTATTGGTAAATTCAATACTACTGATGGTTGGAGCAGGATCAGTAATAATGCATCTGACGTCGATGTGTTAGTAAAAGAAATATACAGCGAAAAGCAAAACTTTATTATCTCGGTCTTTTGGCGAACACTGGGGCTCATTCTACAAACTTCCGAAGTTTGGCTTGCCTGTTATTTATTAGGTCATCCTATTGGAATTGTCGAAGCACTGATGCTAAAAAGTTTAACTTCGATTATTACCGATATTGCCTTTGTGATTCCTAATGGCTACGGAGTCCAAGAAGGCGGATATGTGATGTTGGGTGCTTTCATTGGCCTAAGTCCGGAATTCTCTCTGGCCATATCTTTGGCAACACGTATTCGAGAGCTAATCGTTGATCTACCCGGTTTGCTCTATTGGCAGCATGTGGAAGCCAAATATTTGTTCAAAAAGACTGATTAAATTTGTTCAAAAGCCTTTCATTATCTGTGGTTTAACAAAAACACGGTCAGAATGTAATTAGTTGCTTTAAGTCTGCAAAATCAATATGCTTAACTGTTACCTTCACTAAAATTAAGCAATATTATTTTCTTGTTTTGTTATCTTTTGAATAATTATAGTAAAATTATTTAAGTTACTGTTAATTAATAGGTTTTTTTACATGGCTGCGGAGAAATTTAGGAAATTGATTAAATCGTCACGGTTGACCCATGCAGATTGAATTTTTCATTTTTTTTGAGCTATGCATTGCACTAGTTTGTCTGTGTTCGGCCGGTTATTTAGCGTTTGCTTTGTTTGCGGTTGAGCGTTTCAATTACAAACGTAAGACATCAATTTCGACAATCAATTTTCAACCGTCGGTATCAATTTTAAAACCTATCTATGGTCTTGATGTTGAATTAATTAAAAATATTCGAAGTTTTTGCCAGCAGGATTATCCTGATTACCAGATCATATTTGGCTTGCATAGTAAAGATGACCCTGCTTTTCCTATTGTTAAGAAGATTATAAAAGAATTTAAAAAACTTGATGTAACCTACGTTCTTGACTCACGTTTATACGGTTCTAACTACAAAGTATCAAATCTAATCAATATGTATCCAACAGCAAAACACGACTACTTGCTTGTTGCGGATAGTGATATGCGTGTCTCACCCAACTATTTATCTGATTTGATGTCTCCCTTTGCTGACTCATCGGTTGGTGCAGTAACATCTCTCTACTCTGGCTCTGCAAGAGGTAAACTTGCATCTTCACTGAATGCAATGTTTATCAATGAATGGTTTCTGCCATCTGTTTTAATTTCTAAAATTCTTCAGCCCATCAAATTTTGTTTGGGAGCCACAATGATAGTGCGTCGCGATCTATTAAAGAAAATTGGTGGGTTTAAATCATTGTCCAATTATTTG
>CAJJDJ010000118.1 GCA_905182825.1 Thiotrichaceae bacterium UBA7359 | reverse complement strand
GTTCTGGCTTGCTAGATCGCGCTGAAGCTTTGTTCCTTGAATTGATAGAGTCTAATTTACATTTGAACGATTCTTGTACTGAATTACTGGACATATACCAACAAGAAAAAGATTGGGAAAATGCAATAAAGATTGCTAGAAAGCTTGAGATAATTTCGGGTGAGAAATTCAACTCTATTATCGCCCAGTTTTATTGTGAGTGTGCTGATTCTGCTTTGATTGATGGCAATATGCGTGTCGCTAAAGATAGTATTCGCCAAGCAATTAGTATTTATCCAAAATGTGTTCGTGCTAGTTTAATTGAAGGAAAAATGTACCAGAAAATTGGTAAAGAAAAATTGGCGATAAAATCATATAAAAGTATTGAATTACAGGATAGCGATTTTATTACAGAAATTATTATCCCTTTACATGATTGTTACCGTAAATTAGGTTGCGTTGATGAATATGTTGAATACCTAAAGATATTGGTAACTATTTATGGAGGGAACAGTTCGTTATTAATGTTGACAGAATTAATTGCTGAACGTGAAGGACAAAATGCCGCAGAATATTTTATATCAAATGAATTGAAAATCAAACCTACCGTCAAAGGCGTTGACCGTTTGATCGAATATGTCATTTCAAAATGTGAAGGTGAGATATATGATTATTTTAAAACAATAAAGATTCTAACATCTAAGCTAATTGAAGTAAGAGCGATGTATAAATGTAATAATTGCGGGTTTGATGCAAAACAAATGCATTGGTTATGCCTAGGTTGTAATAATTGGGATACGGTAAAGCCCGTTTTGGAGTTGTAGGTGAATAATAGTCGTATAGTAGTCTCGTTGGATTTTCCTAATGGGAAGCAAGCGCTAGAACTCTGTCAAAAACTGGATCCGACACAGTGTAAACTCAAAATTGGTAAAGAACTTTTTACTCGTGAAGGACCTGTCTTAGTCGAACGCTTTATTAATATTGGGTTTGATGTGTTTTTAGACCTCAAATATCATGATATACCAAATACTGTGGCCAGTGCATGTCGTGTCGCTGCAGAGCTAGGGGTCTGGATGCTCAATGTTCATGCGTGTGGTGGCCGTATAATGTTGGAAACAGCATGTGAAGCACTCGACAAAAGTACACATAAACCATTATTGATTGCCGTTACCGTACTAACCAGCATGACAGACAGTGATCTTAGAAAGATTGGCATATCCAATTCTGTTGACGAACAAGTAATGCTACTAGCAAAGTTAACAAAATCATCTGGACTGGATGGTGTTGTTTGTTCAGCAAAAGAAGCAAAATATCTAAGCTCTGAGTTAGGTAAAGAATTTTGTCTGGTAACACCGGGTATTCGACCGGTCAATGCGGATAGTGATGATCAAAAAAGAATTATGACACCAGCCGAAGCTATTGTGGCTGGCAGTCATTACCTGGTTATTGGTCGTCCGATAACCAAAGCAGATGATCCACTTGTAGCATTAAGTGCTATAAATGCTGAAATCAATTCAGTCGCTTAGGCTTTGAATTTTATGACAGAGTCTGTTCGACAAAATGTACTGTCCCCAAAACCACCCGAACCCGGGCAGTCAAGAGTTAATTGGTCGCGTTTATACGGCAGTGCACGTTCACTCGCCATTGCCAATATGGCAATGCAAACTCAAAAATTAATTATTGCTGTTACTGCAGATACTATAAACGCAGTTAATCTTATCAATGAACTGAATGTTTACATAAAAGAAAATAGCTCAATTCCAATTATTACATTCCCAGATTGGGAGACATTACCTTACGACCTGTTTTCTCCCTATCAGGATATCATTTCAGAACGCTTACAGACATTATTTGATTTGCCAAATATAAAGCAAGGCATAGTAGTGGTGCCTATAACAACAGTTATGCATCGTTTATTACCAAGCGACTATTTATTTTCAAATAGCCTAGTTTTAAATGTGGGACAATTTATTAAGCTTGATTCTTTTAGAAAACAGTTGAATCAACAAGGCTATCGTTTTGTCGATCAAGTTACCGAACATGGTGAAGTATCAAAAAGAGGCTCTTTACTTGATATATTTCCTATGGGTGCAATTAATCCATTTCGTATCGACTTGTTTGATGATGAGGTAGATAGTATTCGTACTTTTGATGTTGAAACGCAACGTTCGATTGATAAAGTTGCATCCATGCGTGTTTTGCCCGCTAGAGAAGTCGCATTGGTTGATGCAGGGATTGCTCGTTTTCGTGCAAACTGGCGTGAGCGATTTGAAGGTAACCCGGGGCAATGCCCAGTTTATTATGATGTTAGTCAATCTCTCGCTCCAGCAGGAATCGAATATTATTTATCACTTTTTTACGAAAATACAAGCACCCTTTTTGACTACATCACAGATGATTCAATTCTAGTTTTAGATGATGGTGTTAAAGCAGCAGCAGAAACATTTTGGGAAGATATTGAGACACGTTATGAGCAAGAACGTTATGATGTCGAAAGACCTATACTGCCTCCACGAGATATTTTTCTTAATACTAATGATGTTTATTCTGCGTTTAAACTTTACCCACAAGTACATATAGAAAACCTATCATCAGCATCTAATTCTAATCTTATAGAATTTGATTCTGAACTACCAACTAACCTTTCAATAGATGCTCGGGCAAAAGAACCACTTGCATTGGTTAGGCGTTTTTTAGACGAATTTGATGGACGTGTTTTGATTGCAGCAGAAACTCAAGGTCGTCGCGAGACGATTATGGAACTGTTTAAACATAGTGGGGCACCAAATAAGGTAGAAAGTTGGGATAGTTTTCTTTATGGCAATGTGAAATTCGGGATTGCAATCATGCCAATAGAAAATGGCTTGATAATGCATGATCCCAATCTTGCAATCATAACTGAAGCGCAATTGTTTAGTCAGAGAGTCATGCAACGACGGTTGCGTAAGCGTAAGCAACAGGATGCAGAAGCGGTTGTTCGCAACCTAACTGAACTAAGTGTAGGTGCGCCTGTTGTACATGAAAATCATGGTGTTGGTCGTTATTGTGGATTAATTTCTATAGACACAGGTGGCATACCCAGTGAATTTATTCATCTTGAATATGCGGAAGGCGATAAGCTCTATGTCCCAGTTGCAGCATTAGAATTAATCTCGCGTTATACCGGTGTTAATCCAGAGCATGCACCACTGCATAAACTAGGTAGTGGACAATGGCAGAAAGCAAGGCGTAAAGCAGCTGAGAAGGTCTATGATGTTGCAGCAGAACTACTGGAATTACATTCACGAAGAGCAGCTAGAAGAGGACATTCTTATGAGTTCGATCAAGATGCTTACTTTGCTTTCACACAAAAATTTCCTTTTGAAGAAACACCTGGTCAATATGATGCTATACAGGCCATGATAGAAGATATGCGTAATGACAAGCCGATGGATAGACTTGTCTGTGGTGATGCAGGGTTTGGGAAGACAGAGGTCGCAATGCGTGCTGCCTTTATTGCAGTTCAAAATGGCAAACAAGTTGCTTTATTGGTACCGACGACCTTACTAGCCCAACAGCACTATCAGAATTTTTTAGATCGATTTTCAGAATGGCCAGTACTGATTGAATTATTATCACGATTTCGATCAAAGAAAGAACAAGATATCGCTTTAACGGCAATGGCAAATGGTAAAGCTGATATAGTTATCGGGACGCATAAGCTTTTACAGGCGGATATCAATTTTAAAAATCTGGGGTTAATTATTATTGATGAAGAACATCGATTTGGCGTGCGACAAAAAGAAAAATTTAAATCACTACGCGCAGAAATTGACGTATTAACTTTGACAGCAACGCCAATTCCTAGAACATTGAATATGGCATTGTCGGACTTACGAGAACTCTCTATCATAGCTACACCTCCAGCACGGCGACTTGCGGTTAAAACTTTCGTTAGAGAGCACAGTGATGCTTTATTAAAGGAAGCTATGTTGCGAGAAATTAAGCGTGGTGGACAAGTTTTCTATTTACATAATGAAGTGAAGACTATAGAAAAAGTAGCTGAAGAGATAGGTAAGCTTTTAACTGAGGCGCGAGTAGAGTTTGCACACGGACAAATGCCAGAAAAACAACTCGAATCTGTCATGCTCGATTTCTATCATCGTCGGTTTAATGTGCTGGTATGTACCACTATTATCGAGACAGGTATCGATGTCCCATCTGCAAATACGATAATTATTAATCGAGCAGATAAATTTGGTTTAGCACAACTTTATCAATTACGTGGGAGGGTAGGCCGTTCTCACCATCGTGCCTATGCATATCTTGTTGTGCCGCCACGTAAAGCCATGACGGCGGATGCGGTAAAGCGACTTGAAGCCATAGAAGCTCTGGAAGAATTAGGTATTGGTTTTACTTTAGCGACACATGACCTTGAAATAAGAGGTGCTGGTGAAATATTAGGTGAAGGACAAAGTGGACATATACAAGAGATAGGCTTTGGTCTCTATATGGAGCTATTAGACAGGGCGGTACAAGCTATGAAAGAAGGTAAACAGCCTGAGCTAGATCGTCCGCTTGACCATGGAGCTGAAATTGATTTACATATCCCTGCTTTGATCCCTGAAGATTTTATACCAGATGTACACATGCGTTTGATTATGTATAAACGGATTGCGAGTACTAAATCGAGTTCAGAATTAAATGACTTGAAAGAAGAAATAATCGATAGGTTTGGTTTATTACCAGAGCCTATTAAAAACCTGTTTGAAATTAGTAATCTCAAGCAATTAGCACGACTATTGGGTATTCGTAAAATTGATATAGGATTAAAGGGTGGTCGTATCTTTTTTCAACCAGATGCTAATATTGATCCCGTTCGTATTATACAGTTAATTCAGACAGCTCCGAGTAGTTACAAACTTGATGGGCAAGACAAACTTAGAATTATTAAAGAGTTACCTGATGCTGAATCAAGGTTAGAAACATTAAAATATATTTTTAATGAAATAACATTAAAGATCGCGGCATAATAGATATATGAAATACATCGAACTTAGTATTTTAGTTTTACTTTTTTTCTCTTCACATAATGTGACAGGTGCTTCTTGGTATCAGGTCGAAGTAATTGTCTTTGAAAGACTTGATCCATATTTGGATGGAGAAAAATGGCAAGGTGGAGTGATTACTGTGAAAGATAAC